>NZ_JBNPOJ010000005.1:0-129928 GCF_050315115.1 Peptoniphilus sp. SGI.035 | reverse complement strand
AATGAGTATGGGATAGAAAAGAAAATGTAGTTTTTTAACTACAACATTATTATACGAGGTGGTAAAATAAATGGAGGTGAGGGATTTGAATAAATTTTTTATAATGCGCGATGGAGCAAAGATTTTTGCAAAAATTATGGGAAGTGGCGAACCACTTTTACTTCTCCATGGAAACGGCAATGATTCTAGTTTTTTTGACAAGCAAATTAATGAGTTTAAAAGAGATTTTAAGGTCATTGCCATGGACACTAGAGGTCATGGCAAAAGCGACAAGGACTATAATTTAAACTTAGAAGACTTGTCAAGGGATGTGCTAGATCTATTAGACGATTTGAAAATTCAATGTGCGAATATTTTGGGGTTTTCTGATGGAGCAAATCTAGCCCTTACCTTTGCGAAAAATTATCCAAGAAGAGTTAAAAGGCTTGTTTTAAATTCTCCCAATAAAGATTTTTCGCAGGTGAAATTTATTCCAAGAATTTTAAGTTACATTTTTTATTACAATTTAAAGATTTTATCCAAAATTTTTACAGGTCTTAGAAATTATTTTTCCGTCTATAAGCTAATTTTTGATAAAATAAAAATTATAGATAGCGACTACAAAAAATTTGATTTTCCAGTTTTAATTATTGCTGGAGAAAGAGATCTAATATACCTTGAAAATTTTTACAAGGTTGCTAAAAAAATAAAAAAATCCAAACTATATATAGTAAAAAATCACGGACACAAAGTTGCTAGGACAAATCCTAATGAGTACAACAAGGTAGTCCTTGATTTTTTAAAAAAAGAGGTGAAATAATGGAAAAATTAAAAAAATTTGCTAAGGGAATTAAGCCGACATTTTTATTTGGCGTAATTCTTTTAGTAATTCTTGAATTTACAAAACTGAGAAAGGAAATTTCTATTGAAGATGTTACAAATATTTTTTATGAAATTTCTTTAATAAAGCTCATTACAATGGCAGTATTGGGATTTGTTGCCTTTTTACCAATGATTTTTTATGATATTCTCTTGAATAATTTTTTAAAATTAGATAGAGATAAAGAATACATAATAAAAAGATCTATCACAGTAAATTCCTTTAACAACTTAATTGGCTTTGGCGGTGTAATAAATATTGGGCTGAGAATGAGATATTTTGGCGAAGGAAAGGATGACAAGAATTTTTTAAAGTTTTTGGTGAAGTCCCTTCTCTACGACATTGCAGGTCTTTCATTTTTGGCAGTAGCATCTTTAATGCTTTTAATTTTCTTCAATAGCAAAATTTTAATTAATTACAAAATTTGGCTTATTGGTGCAATTTTATACTATCCAGTTTTATTTTTTGTATCAAAAATTAGAAATAATGGAGATTTTTCCATTTCCAAAAAATATGCAATAGAAGTATCCTTAGTTTCAATTTGTGAATGGTTATTAGCGGCACTTTTTTTCTACACAATTGGATTTTTTCTCGGAGTAAAGTTAAATTTTTTTGTGATAATTTCTGCCTTTGTCATTGCAAATATTATAGGGATTGCTTCCTTTATTCCTGGTGGACTTGGCTCCTTTGAACTTGTAATTTTAACTATATTCAACAGCCTTGGCATTAACGGAGATATTGTTTTAACATGGCTTTTGCTTTACAGGATTTTTTACTACATTGTTCCCTTTATGTTTGGACTTGTATTTTTTATACACGACCTTGGTTGCATTTTTGACGAGAAAAATGACAACATTCCTTCGAGAGTTATAAAGTCAATAGGACTTGATATTTTGTCCTTTATGTTATATATCGCAGGAACTTTTATGATTTTGTCGGCGACAATTCCAGAGGAACTTTCTGAACATTATTGGTTAAGTCAATTTAGCCCAATAAATGCAAATTTAATTTACCAATTTCCAAGTTTAATTTTTGGAGCTTGTTTTATAATTTTGGGACGTGCCAATAGAGAAGAGGTGGAAAGGGCAACTAAAGTAACTTTAGTTTTTCTCATTCTTGCCTTAATATATTCTTTTTTAAGTGGTTTTGGGATAATCGAACTTATATTTTTAATTTTGGTAATTTTCCTCGCCTTTTTCACGAGAAAAACTCCCAACAGAAAACAACTTGTATATTCCTTTGAAGCTATCACAATAGACACATTATTTTTTGTTGTAATTTCTGTAATTACAATTTATTACATGGCTATAAATTATAAATTGAGACCAATAAATTATAGGGTTTTCCTTTTAATTCCCTTTGAAAAGAGCTTTGCAAGATTTTCAATAATTTTTATTATACTAGTTTTTTCTATTCGACTTCTTTTGTTTTACTTAAAGGGAAAGAAAATAAAGCTTGGAGAAAAGCTGGATGTAGATAAAGTTTTAAATATTTTATCGACTTACGAATGTCATCCAGAATCAGGGCTAGCACTAGTTGGGGACAAGGAAATTTACTATTATGAAGAAGAAGGCGTGGCAACTTGTGGAATTTCTATTTCTACATACAGAGATAGAGTAATTGTAATGGGAGAACCCTTTGGAAATAAAAGGGACTTTGACAAATTATTGCAAAAATTTGTGGAAGAAGCAGACCTATACGATTATAAGCCAATTTTTTATGAAGTAAGTCAAGATGAAACTATTATGCTTCACGATTTTGGATTTTCTTTTATAAAATTTGGAGAGACGGCAGCACTTGATCTTCAAAACTTTAATTTGGAAGGAAGAGAGCATAAATCTCAAAGAAATGCCCTTTCAAAATTCAATAAATTAGGATACACCTTTGAAGTCGTCAAAGGTCCCTTTGATGATGAATTTTTAGATGTTTTAGAAAAGATTTCTGACAACTGGTTAGAAGGCAAGAGAGAGAAGGGATTTTCTCTTGGATACTTTAACAGGGATTATTTTAATTTATGCGACATTGCAATTGCAAGAGATGAGACTGGAAAAATACTTGCCTTTGCTAATATTATGCCAAACCCAAACAAAACTTGGGCGACAATTGACTTAATGAGATATGAGAGAGATAATTCGCCAAGCAGCATTATGGATTATTTATTTTTGCAACTCTTTTTACATTTTAAAGATGAAGGTAAAAAATATTTTGAATTGGGAATGGCACCTCTATCCAATGTTGGAATTAACTCAAATAGTTTTGTGGAAGAAAAATTTGCCTACTTAGTTTACAAGTTTGGCTACAAATTTTATTCCTTTGAAGGACTTCGAGCTTATAAAGAAAAATTTTCTCCAAAATGGGAGCCAGTTTATCTTAGCTATCCAAATAAAACTTGGTTACTTTATACAATGGTTTCAATTTTTATGGTGGATATAAATGCTGCAAAGAACAAAAGAAATTGAGATTTATCTAATATTTATTTTTGAATAGTACAATCTAAAAATTTTATGATATAATAATTTTATTACTTTATGGAGGATTAGTTGTATGCTTTTTTGCCCTGCGTTCACAAATAGTTTTATGGATATACCTCATGGACTTCTTGACGCAATTTTTGCGACTAATTTTTCTTTAAACATTTAACTATGCTCATCTTTTGATGAGCTTTTTTAATTGGAGGAAAAATGGAAGATTTTTATTTTATTGAAACTTTTAAATTGAATGAAGAGGTGTCAAATTAATGTGTGGAGTTATTGGAATTTACTCACAAAGTGATGTGAGCAAAAAATTATTTTACGGACTTAATTCTCTTCAACACAGAGGACAAGAAGCCAGCGGAATATGTGTTTTTGACGGAAAGAATATGGTTTTAGACAAGGGTATGGGACTTGTTTACGACAATTTTGACGACGAAAGTTTTATTAAATTAAAGGGCAATATTGGAATAGGTCATGTTCGTTATGCCACTGCAGGTGGATCCTATGAATACAATTCACAACCACTACTTGCCTTTTCAAAAAATAGAGAATTTGCCCTTGCTCACAATGGAAATTTAGTAAATCACAAGTCAATAAGAAAAGAACTTGAAGATGAAGGGATGCTTTTTCAAACTGCAATTGACACAGAAGTTATCTTGTCATTAGTTGCAAAATACTATACTGGCGATATAATTGAAGCTGTGAAAAAAACCATGTCAAGGATTAAGGGAGCATACAGCGTGGTAATGCTTTTTGAAGACAAACTTGTTGCTTTTAGAGACCCCTATGGATTTAGACCACTTTTAATTGGAAGGGCAAAAAATGGAGAAGTAATTATTGCATCTGAAAATGCACCTCTTGAAATAATTGGAACTGATGCCATAAGAGATGTTGAACCTTCAGAAATTATTGTTGTTGATAAAAAGGGCATTCACTCAGAATTTTTTGAAAAAGAAAAAAGACAACATTGCATTTTTGAATATGTATATTTTGCAAGAACAGATGCAACTCTCGACGGCGTAAACTCCTATAACTTTAGAAGAAGATGTGGAGAAATTTTATCTAAGGAAGCGCCAGTTGATGCTGATTTAGTAATCGCTGTTCCAGATTCAGGAACTCCTGGAGCAATGGGTTATGCTCAAGAGTCCGGAATTCCCTTTGCCGAAGGTCTTGTGAAAAATAGATACATGGGAAGAACTTTTATTAAGCCAACACCTGAAGAAAGAGAACTTTCTGTTAAATTAAAATTAAATCCACTTGAAACGGTTTTAAGAGGTAAGAGAGTTATTTTAGTAGACGATTCAATAGTTAGAGGTACAACTTCAAAAAATTTAATTATGAGGATGAAAAAAGCTGGGGCAAAGGAAGTCCACATGAGAATAGTTTCTCCTCCAGTAAAGTACCCTTGTTTCTATGGAATTGACACGCCATCACGAAAAAAACTTATCGCAGCAAATTATTCTGTTGCGGAAATGAGAGAGAGAATTGGCGCAGATTCCCTTGCTTTTATTTCAATGAAGGGAATGTTGGATGCGACTCTGATGAAAGAAGATGTTTTCTGCAAAGCATGCTTTAATGGCGATTATGCAGTTGAGCCAAAGGAGTTAGTTGAAAATGAAAAATAATGTTAAGAGAATTTATATTACAAAAAAAGATGAATTCGATCACCAGTCAAAATCACTTAGAGAAGAAATCAAGACTTCTCTTGGAATAGATACTACTTACTTAAAAACTTATAGAAGATACGATGTAGATATATCAGATGAAACCCTTGATAAGACTATGGCAACTGTATTTTACGAAGCGCCAGTGGAAGAAGTATATTATGAAGATTACAAAAAATTAGAGGATTCCTTTGAAAATCCCATTGGCATTCAATATCAAGCTGGGCAATTTGACAATAGAGAAGATGGTTTAGTCCAAACTATTGCACTTTTCACTGACGAAAAAGTTAGGGCAAGGGTTACAGAGGTTTATGATATTGGCGGAGTAAACAAAGATGAACTTGAAAAAATCAAAAACTTCCTAATAAATCCCGTTGACTCTAAAGAAGTTGACGTTTTTGAAGATGTTATTTTAAGAGAAGATGCAAAGAAAAATCACGAAAATCTTGTCTACCAAGGATTTAATAAATTAGATGAAGAGGGATTAAAGAAATTTGTAGAAGAAAAATCCCTTGCCATGAGTCCTGAGGACTTAAAGGTGCTTCAATATTATTTTAAAGAAGAAGACAGAGATCCTAATGAAACGGAAGTTGCAATAATAGACACTTATTGGTCAGACCATTGTAGACACACAACTTTTAACACAGAACTAGACATTGATTTTAGCGTAGTTACTGAACTAGATAAAGAAATTAAAAAAGCCTTTGATTCTTACTTAGAAATGAGAAAAGAACTTGACATCAAAAAGCCAATTACTTTAATGAGCCTTGGCACAATTCTTGCAAAGGAACTTAGGAAAAATGGCAAACTTGATGATTTAGAAATTTCATCAGAAATAAATGCCTGTTCTGTAAAAATTAAGGCAAAGGTAGAATTTGACGGCAAAGAAGAACTTCGCGATTACCTACTTATGTTTAAAAACGAAACACATAATCACCCAACTGAAATTGAACCAGTTGGAGGGGCAAGCACTTGTCTCGGAGGAGCAATAAGAGATCCCCTTTCTGGAAGAAGTTATGTATATCAAGCAATGAGAGTAACAGGTGCAGGAGATCCCTTCACTCCAATTGAAAAAACTTTAAAGGGAAAACTTCCACAAAAGAAAATTGTAACTGAAGCTGCAATTGGTTATTCATCCTATGGAAATCAAGTTGGAGTAGCAACAGGTCTAGTCGATGAATTATACCATCCAGGCTATGTAGCAAAGAGAATGGAAACAGGTGCAGTAATTGCAGCTTGTCCTCTTGAAAATGTAAAGAGAATTGAACCAACTGAAGGCGATGTAATAATTTTACTTGGAGGCAGAACTGGTAGAGATGGAATTGGAGGAGCGACGGGGTCATCAAAATCACATAATGTAGAATCTATTCAAACAGAATCTGCACAAGTGCAAAAGGGAAATGCACCTGAAGAGAGAAAAATTCAAAGATTATTTAGAAATCCAAAGGCTGCAAAACTAATTAAAAAATGTAACGATTTTGGCGCAGGTGGAGTTTCCGTTGCCATAGGCGAACTTGCAAATTCAATCGAGGTTAAACTGGATAAAGTTCCATTAAAATACATGGGATTAAAACCGAGAGAAATTGCAATTTCTGAATCTCAAGAGAGAATGGCAGTAGTTGTAGATAAAAAAGACGTGGACACATTTATGGAACTTGCCGACAAGGAAAATTTGGAAAGTACAGTTGTTGCAAGAGTAACTGGCGACGGCAGACTAAAAATGTATTACGAAGATGAAGTTATCTGCGACATGAGCTATGATTTTGTAAACCAAACTGGAGCAAAGAGAAGAGAAAGAGTTGAAGTTCTATCTGAAGACTTCCCAGAATTTTTAGTAAATAAAGATGGCGTTGAAGATTTAGAAAAATATTTAGCTGATTTGAATATTACTTCAAAGAAAAATATGATTGAAAGATTTGACTCATCTGTGGGAGCGGCAACTGTACTTCAACCACTTGGAGGGAACAAACAAAATACGCCAGCACAAGTTATGGCAGCACTTATACCAGTTGATGATGGAGATAGTAAAACTGCATCTGTAATGAGTTATGGTTTTAATCCAAAGTTATCTGAAGAATCTCAATATCTTGGCGGATATTATGCGGTAATCGAATCTATTGCAAAACTCATTGCATCAGGAGCGCCACTTTCTGGAATAAGACTTTCCTTCCAAGAATTTTACGAAAAAATGGACAACGCAAAATCTTGGTCAAAACCACTTAAATCACTTCTTGGAGCATTAACTGCATCAAGATATTTTGACGCACCTCCAATTGGTGGCAAGGACTCCATGAGTGGAACTTTTGAAGATATAAATGTGCCGCCAACACTTATTTCCTTTGCAGTAAACACAGTTGATGCAAAAAATATAATCAGTCCAGAGTTTAAGGGCAAGGGAAAAATTGGCATCATAAAGACTGAAAGAGAACACATTGGCACACTTAACCTTGAAGAAACTAAAGAAAACTTTATAAATTTACAAAATGAAATAAAGAAAGGCAATGTAATTTCTGCAGCAGCAATAAATCACAAGGGTACACTTCCACAAATTTTTGAAATGGCAATAGACAATGTTGGCTTTAACTTACAAGTTGAAGATCTTTATTCACCACTTTACGGCTCTTTTGTAGTTGAATATCTAGAGGATAGAGAATTTATAGAAAAAATTGGCGAATTTAGAGATGACCAAAAGATGAAAGTAAATAGCGTGGAATTAGATTTAGAAAAATTAAAAAGAGCTTATTTAAACACAATGGACAAAATTTTCAAGCCAGTTGATACAAATAAATTAGCTGAAGTAAAACAAAAAGAAGTGCCAAAGAGAAGAATGAAGTCCAAAAAATCGGTGGACATTGTCAAGGTAGTAATACCAGCCTTTCCAGGTACAAACTCAGAGTATGACACAGCTAGAGCCTTTGAAAGAGCAGGAGCAAAGGCAGAAGTAGTAGTGTTTAAAAATAAGAACAATGAAAAGGTAAAGGAATCCATAGAAGAATTAGCAGCAAAAATTTCTAATACACAAATTCTTGCAATACCAGGAGGATTTTCACTTGGCGATGAACCAGGTGGATCTGGTAAATTTATCGCCAATGTAATTAGATCAGATAAAGTTAAATCAGCAATCGAAAAATTACTTACAGATAACGACGGACTAATACTTGGAATTTGTAATGGATTTCAAGCATTAATTAAGACGGGGCTACTCCCTTACGGAGAGATAAAGGACCTAGAAGAAGACGACCCAACACTAACTTATAACACTTGCAACAGACATATTGCAAGAATAGTTGACACAGTTGTAATGTCAAACAATTCACCATGGCTTCAAAAACTTGAAGTTGGAAAAACTTATAAAGTGCCAATTTCTCACGGCGAAGGAAGATTTATCGCAAGTGAAGACAAGGTAAAGGAAATATTAGCAAATGAACAAGTTGCAATTTGTTATGAAGATGCACCAAATGGATCACTATTAAATGTAGAAGCCTTGATGTCAAGGGATGGAAAGATTTTGGGGAAAATGGGCCACAGCGAAAGAGTTGTAGAAGGCACTTTTAAAAATATACCTGGAATTGAAATAGAAGACATTTTTACAGCAGGTGTAGAATTTTTTAAGAAAGATTAAGTTGGAACTACATTTTGTAGTTCCCTTTATCCCAAATTTATAGAAATGAAAGTAAGGAGACAACATGGAAAAAAATTTATTAAAAGAAATTTTTGAAGAAATTGACAAAAGACAAGATGAAATGGTAGAACATCGTCGCCACATTCACAAAAATGCAGAGCTTTCCTTTGAAGAAAAAGAAACTGCAGAATATCTTGCAGATTATTACAAGGGCAAGAATGTTGAAGTTACAACAAATATGGGCGGATACGGTCTTAGAGTTGTAATTGACACAAAAAAACCGGGCAAGACTATTGCCCTAAGGGCAGATTTTGATGCACTTCCAATAAAAGAAGAAACAGGACTTCCCTTTGCATCAAAAAATGAAGGAGTAATGCACGCTTGTGGCCATGATGCACACACAGCTTACTTAATGCTATTGGCAGACATATTGCTAGAGAAAAAAGATAAACTAAGGGGAAAAATAGTAATAATACACCAACACGCAGAAGAAGCACCTCCAGGGGGAGCAAAACAAATGATAGACGCTGGAGTCCTCGATGGCGTAGACAATGTTTTTGGAATTCACGTAATGTCAGCAATGCCCTTTGGGACAGTTCAGTACCACAAAGGCAATACGCAAACTGGAAGAGCAAAATTTAGCGTAAAGTTTCAAGGAGTAGGCGGACATGGCTCAATGCCACATCTATCCAATGATGCCATAGTTGCAGCATCATACTTTGTAACTGCAGTGCAAACTATTGTATCACGAAGACTTTCTCCCTTTGAAAATGGAGTTGTAACCATTGGATCCTTTGCAGGAGAAGGAACTTTTAATATTATCAAGGATTCAGTAACAGTAATAGGCGATGTAAGGGCAATGTCAGATCACACAAGGGAAGTAATTGAAACTGAAATAAAGAGAATTGCAAAGGGTATTGGCGAAACCTTTAACACAGGCGTAGAAATAAATTACACAAATGACTATCCAGTTTTATACAATGACCCAGAGATGACAGATTTAGTAGTGGAAGCGATAAAAGAAGCAGAAATTCCTGAAGTTAAAGAAATATCCGATGGAGGAGAACAACCACCATCAGAAGATTTTTCTTATTACGCAAAGGAAAGACCTTCCTGCTTTTTCTACGTAGGAGCTCACAAAGAAGATGCACCTTACCCACATCACCATCCAAAATTTGACATAAGAGAAGATGCAATGATAATTTGTGCAAAAACTATGGCAGCTGTTGCTGTAAAATATTTAACAAAAGATTAAATTTTAAAACCTGCCTTTGATTTTCGCCATTATTTATTAAAATTAGATAAATAAAAACAAAACCTTGTGATACAATTGTGAAGAGGTTGATTAAATGCAGGAATTAAATTTTTCCTATGAAAAAGAAATAGGAAATGAAATATATAAAATAAAATGTTACGCATATTATGTTGGTGCTTTTAACTATAATTGGCATGAAGATGTAGAGTGTTTAGTTGTCTTAAATGGAAAACTAGAAGCTTGCCTTAATGGGGAAATTTACAATCTTTCAAGAGGAGATATAGTTTTCTTCGACTCAAAGGAAGGCCATGCAACTCTTGCTAAGGAGAAGGAAACTATTGCACTTGTATTACATTTTAGCCCAAAAATTTTAGATGGCTTTGATAAAAATAGAGAAAGATATTATTGGAAGGGTGCAACAGATAAAGATTCAAGAGATAATAATTTTGCTATTGAAATTAGAAAGAGCCTCGTTGAGATTATTGAGTCCTTTTATGATAATTCCTTGGAAAGTAAAATTAAGAGATCAATTGCCACAGAAAAGATAATTTTGGAATCAATTGAAAACTTTGCTACAAAAGGGGAAGTAAATAAAGAAGATACAGTAAATTTAGAAAAGGATAATGCGATAAAAAAGATTATTCATTATTTAGATGAAAATTACAGAGAAAAAATTAGCCTAAATGATATAGCAGATCTTGTAGGTTATCATCCAAACTACACTTCTGAAATTTTTTCTAATAGTGTGGGCATTCCCTTTACAGAATATTTGCAGAGAAAAAGACTTTCTGAGGCGACTAAAGATTTAAAACAAAGTGATAAAAAAATATCAGAAATAGCTTTAGATTATGGTTTCTCTAATGTGAGAAGTTTCAACACGGCTTTTAGAGAAAGCTTTGGCAGGTCTCCTTCAAGATACCGTGAAGGTCTTGACAGGAAAACCATTGAGATAGATGCACAGTTTAAAAAAGTTTTTTTAAGTCTTGACAATAAATACTGGTTGAGAGCAAAGGAAGAATTTACTTCTGAAAATAAAAAGCCTGAAAAAGATAAAGCCAATGTAAATTATTTAGAAATTGAGAAAAAAGTTTACAAAGACATAATTGATGATTTAGAACAAAAATTAAATAAATTATAAAGACTTCGGTTATCCGAAGTTTTTTTAGTTTAAGGGAAATTATTTGACGAAGAATACTTAAATGTTTTCATATCTTAAATTTTTGATATGCAAAATTTTAAGACGAAAATTCCACGAAAAAAAATAATAATTTGAGAAAAGGGCAAAATTTAAAGGGTTTTAAAAATTTATTGTGTAAAATTTTAAGATTGAATTTTTAAAAAATAAGCTAATATTTAATTTTCATTTATTTTTTTGTGTTTTCCTAAAGAAAATTCTACTTATTATTGAGATAGAATTTATAAAACGCTTTCCATATAATGAAATCAGAAATGAAAAATATAGGAGGTTAGCATGAACACACAAACTATCACCATTGGATTTTTACTTTTTGCAATAATTATGTTTGCATGGGAAAAGATTCCTCTATGGGTTACAGCTATGATTGTAGCAGTTGGTCTTGTACTTACAAAAGTTTTAGAAGCTAAAGATGCTTTTGCAGGCTTTACCGATTCAAATGTTCTTTTATTTATGGCAATGTTCATAATTGGAGCAGCATTTTTTGAGACGGGAATGGCACAGCGAGTTGGAGGTCTTGTTACTAAGTTTGCAAAGACAGAAAGACAACTTATAGCGGCGGTAATGATTATTACAGGACTTATGTCTGGTATTTTGTCCAATACAGGTACTGCCGCAGTATTAATTCCAGTATTAATTGGTATATCACAGTCCACAAAATTTCCTAGATCAAAAATTTTATTACCCCTTGTTTTTGCAGCAGCCATGGGTGGAAATTTGAGCTTAATTGGTGCGCCGGGAAATATGATAGCACAGTCTGGACTTGAAACTATTGGACTTGAATTTGGATTTTTTGAATATGCAAAAATAGGTCTTCCAGTTTTGATTGTTGGAATAATATTTTTTGTAACAATTGGATACAAACTTCTTCCAGATAATGTAGCAAAGGAAGATGATTCAATCTATTCACAAGAGAAGTCCTATGATGATGTAGCTGAGTGGAAGCAATGGACTTCACTAATTATTTTAATCTTGACAGTAGTTGCAATGGTATTTGAAAAACAAATTGGAATAAAACTTTTTGTTTCAGCTTGGATTGGAGCACTTATTCTCGTAGTATTAGGCGTTATATCAAGTTCAGATGCAATTAAGTCAATTGATATGAATACTATTTTGCTTTTTGTAGGTTCTCTTGCCCTAGCGACAGCTTTAAAAGAAACAGGTACGGGAGATTTAATAGCAAAAACAATTGTATCCAAACTTGGAGACAATCCATCGCCAACGGCACTTTTGATTATAATCTTTATAATATGTGCTACACTCACAAACTTTATGTCAAATACAGCAACAACTGCACTTATGGTTCCAATTTCCCTTTCCATTTCACAGGCAATTGGGGCGGATCCAAGAGCGGTTTTAATGGCTACGGTAATTGGTGGTTCAATGGCATATGCAACACCTATTGGTATGCCAGCAAACACTATGGTATATAACATTGGGGGATATAAATTTAACGATTATGTAAAAGCAGGGCTTCCACTGATAATAATTTGTGGAATAGTAGCTTTAATACTTTTGCCAATTTTCTTCCCCTTCTTTCCAAATTAAAAGGAGTAAATAATGAATAGAAATAATAATTTAGAAAAAAAATTTATTGATGAGATGGCATCCTTTGTAGGCATTGTAAGTATGAAACTCCCAAAGGATGTAGAGGATAAGCTAAAGGAACTTTCTGAGAAAGAACGAAATCCCTTGGCAAGAACTATTTACGAAACTATGAAAAAAAATCAAGAACTTGCTTGGGAAATGAAGAGACCATCATGTCAAGACACAGGAGTTTTACAATTTTTCTGTGAAGTTGGAGAAGAATTTCCCTTTAAGGCAAAATTAGAAGAACTTTTGAGAGAGGCAACTTATAAAGCTACAATGGAAACTCCTCTTAGACACAATAGTGTTGAAACTTTTCAAGAATATAATACTGGCAAAAATATTGGAAAGGGAACGCCAACTGTATTTACAAAAATTGTTCCAGGATCTTCTGCAAAAATTTACACATATATGGCAGGTGGAGGTTGTTCACTTCCAGGTGCAGGAGTAACTCTTATGCCAGGTGAAGGCTATGAAGCTGTTGTAAAGTTTATTTTAGATAGGATGACTTCCTATGGACTAAATGCTTGCCCGCCACTATTAGTTGGAGTAGGCATTGGAACTTCAATCGAGACAGCTGCAATGAATTCAAAACTTGCCCTTATGAAAAAAGTTGGAGAGCATAGTGAAGATGAAAGAGCTAGAGATTTGGAAAAAAGACTTGAAGATGGAATAAATAAAATTGGAATTGGACCTCAAGGTTTTGGAGGAGAAAATTCTGTAATGGGCGTCAATATTGTAAATACTGCAAGGCATCCAAGCGTGTTATCAGTTGCACTAAATGTAGGATGTTGGTCACACAGAAGAGGTGCAATATTGCTTGACGAAGAGATGAATTATGAAATATTAAGTCATGAAGGGATAGAATTATGAGTAAAAAAGTTTTAACAACACCAATATCAGCCGAAGATATTAAAGATTTAAAAGTTGGAGATATAATATATTTATCAGGAAGGATGGTTACTTGTCGTGATGTTGCTCATAGAAGAGTAATAGAAGAAGGGCTTGACTTACCAGTGGATGTTCGTGATAAGGCAATACTTCACGCTGGCCCAATTATCTCAGAAAAAGATGGAAAATATGAAATGATCTCTGTTGGTCCAACAACTTCAATGAGAATGGAAAAATTTGAAGAAGAATTTATTGATAAGACAGGTGTAAGAATAATCATTGGAAAAGGCGGCATGGGCGAGGGAACTGCTCGTGGTTGCAAAAAGAATAAAGCTATTCACGTAGTAATACCTGCTGGGAATGCTGTTTGGGCAGCCACAAGAGTAAATAAAATAGTAGATGCACAGTGGAAGGATTTGGGAATGCCAGAAACTTTGTGGGTATGCGATGTCGAAGAATTTGGACCACTAATTGTATCAATTGACAGCCAAGGCAATAATATTTTTGAACAAAACAAAGTGATTTACAATGAGAGAAAAGAAGAAGTATACAAAGATATTATTGAGCATGTTCATTATATAAAATAAAAAATTGAGAAAGTAAGGAAAAGATAGACATATTGTTTATCTTTTTCTTTTGCTCACTGTTTTTTATATTATGCGGATTGGGTAATAATTTAAGGCAGTATTATTAGAATAAGGAGGACTTAATGGACCCTGTAAAAAGAATAAGTGAAATGGAAAAGATTTTAAATGAGCAAAATGCACTTATTGAAAATCTTAGGGATGCCCTTGAAAAGTTTGAAGCTCATCAAGATGAATACATAAAATTAAGGGACTACTACAATTCAGAAGTTTACTTTGATGATTTAGAAAGTTATGACAAGGGCGAACTTCCAACAGATTTACTTTGTGGCGTTCTTTCTGAAGATGCCGTCTATAATCTTTTTTGCGAAAATTTTAATGTTGCCATTGATATGATTGAACTTGCTACTAAAGTTTTAAAAAATCGATAATTATTTATTAAAAATCGCAGCCATTTTATAGGACTGCGATTTTTTAGTTAAAGTTTTAGCTAATTATTTCTCTTATAATATTATTTATAAAGCTTAAAACTATACTTGCCCAAAAGGCTGTGCCAAAGCTTCCAATATATGCAGTAGAAACTAGATTAAAGGCAATTTTAAGAACTACTGCGTTTATCACGAGGGAAAACAAGCCAAGTGTTACTATTGTAATTGGCAATGATAGTAATTTTAATATTGGTTTTATTGTTAGGTTTACAAGTGAGAATATTATTGCCATTGATAAAAAAGCACTTGGTTTAGCAAAATAAATATTATCAAACAATAGATCTAATATGTAGAAGGACAAAAAATTTGCCACTAATACTCCAAATATTTTTTTCATGATTTCCTCCTTTTATTTTATTTTAACATATATCAAAGATACTGTAATTTTAAAAATAATTAAATTTTTGCAATAAAAAAGTCGCAGACTAGCTACGACTTTTATTTTTTATTTTATTTTTTGTCCCAAGCAGTGATTTCACTCATATATGGTTTAAGTTCTTTTACATCTGCTGGATGAAATACAGGGTCTTTTCCTTCATTAAGTTGTTTAATGTAGTCATTATAAACTCCAACAGAAATTTTTCCTAAGAAGATCAATACTATTAAGTTTATTACTGCCATAATACCCATGAATACGTCGCCAGTGTTCCATACAATTGAGAAGTCACCAATGCAACCAAGTACAACTGCTATAAGAACTAGAACTCTATAAATATTTAATGAGTTTTTACCAAGGTTTAATTTTAAGATGTTGTTTTCACCATAGTAATAGTTACCGATAATTGAAGAGAATGCAAACATCAATACGCAGAATGTTAAGAAGTAATTTGACCATCCACCTACTTCATTTGCAAGAGCAGCTTGTGTAATTTCAAGTCCCTTTAAATCTGATGCGTAAATTCCTTCGCCTGCTAATATTACTACGAAAGCTGTTGCTGAACAAACTAAGATTGTATCAAGATATACACCAAGAGCTTGGATAAGACCTTGTTTTGCAGGGTGAGATACATCTGCTACTGCTGATGCGTTAGGTACAGCACCCATACCAGCTTCGTTTGAGAATAGTCCACGTCTTATACCATTTAATATTGCAGTACCAAATAATCCGCCAAAGCCAGCTTTAAGTGAGAAAGCTCCGCTAAAGATTAGTCCAAACATATGTGGCACAAGTTTGATGTTTTTGATAACTATAAATAATACAACTACCATATAAATAATTGCCATAAATGGAACTAATAAACTTGTTACATCGGCAATTCTTCTTAGTCCGCCAAATATTATTAGACCTGATACTATTATAAGTGCAAGTGCGACAATTTTTTTGTCAAGTCCAAAGGATGAATTAAAGCCAGCTGCAATAGTATTTGCTTGCATTGCATTGAAGTTAATACCATAAACTACGGAGATTACTATTGAGAATAGTGCCGCAAGTTTTGGCATTCTAAGTGCTTTTTCCATGTAGAAAGCAGGACCACCCTTAAAAGTTCCATCAGGATTTCTTTCCTTAAAGACTTGACCCAATGTATTTTCTACAAAGGATGAAGCACCACCAATAAGTGCTGTAACCCACATCCAAAATACTGCGCCAGGACCGCCAATAGATACTGCTGCTGCAACACCTACTATGTTACCAGTACCAATGTGTGATGCCGCAGAAATTGTAAATGCCTTAAAAGGTGAAATAGCATTTTCGCTTTCAGCAGGTTTTGAAATTAATTTTATTGCGTGTCCAATATTAGTTATTTGTCCGCCTCTAATCTTGAAAGTATAGTAAAGACCAATGCCAAGTAGTAGAGGAATTAAAAGATATGTATAGATAGTATCACTTAAAAGACCTGTAGTCATGGAAAAAGCGTCGCCATACATTTTTTGTCCTATTAAATTGCTTATTTCATGAATAGTTTGAATTATATTTTCCATAATTGCTCCTCATAATTTAAAAATTTTGTCAAAGGTCATTGGAAAATTAATCTTTTTAATAATTTTCAACATTAATATAAAGTGCAAATAATTAGATTATTTTCTATTGAGAAGATTTCTATTAAAAACAATAAATACAACTTCTCACGACCTTGTAATAAGAGATATTTGAAATTGATTGCAGAATTATTTATTTTGAAAAATTAAAAATATAAACTTTATTTATAAAAAAATTTTAAAATTTAAAATAAAATATGAGCAATGGTGCAATTTACATAAATTTTATCTCTCGATTTTATTGAATTTTAAACTTCAATAATAAAAAATTCACCTCCTCAGTTATAATTTATTATAGCACAAAATGAAATCGATACCAATAGTATTATAAATACTTTAACTATGTTTCAATTTGTGATAGTATTTTTATATAAAACAAAGGAGGAGACAATGAGAAAATATAGTTATGGATCTATAATATTGATATTACTATTAATGGGAGTTATAGCGGGAATTTTTGACAGAATTTCTGATGAAAATGTATCTATAATTGGACCTATTATTTTTTGGATTGGAAATTATATTGTTTGCAGGGGACTTTTATACACGAGAGAAGGCACTTTTTCAGATTATTTAAGGGGAATAAAGACAATTACAGGAAAAGTCTTTTTGGCTAATATTTTAATTGGCTTAATTAGTGTTGTTATAATTTTACTTTCAACATTAACTTCAGGTACTGGATTAGTACTAAGTGATATGGACAATGGAAAGATTATACCAATTATTTCAATTTTATATATTTTGGTTACTACTCTTATTTCACTGATATTTGCTTATTTGAACTTTGTCATGGCAGATGAGCGATATAGAGATTTATCTTTTTCCCAAAACATAAAACTTATTTTTAAATCAGGAATAAGATTATTTTCACAGACTCTTATCACATTATTAAAAGTCTACATGATTCCAATAATTTTAAGTATTATGCTAATTTTATTAGCAATAGCAGTAAAAACTATGCCCTTGGTTATAATAATTGTATCTATACTTGCAGTAGCTGCAATAATTGGATTTGTAGTAATTACTCCCATATATATGGCGAGACTTTCTGATTTATATTTAGACAATATCGAAGAAATTTATGGAGATATAAGAAAAGACCAAGAGATTTTATAATATTGCCACTGCAAAAATGCAGTGGATTTTTAATATAAATTTAAGAAAGTTTACAATAAATTAATAATTAAAATTCCAAATAAATGTTATCATAGATTAAATGGAGGAATTATGTTAATTAATATTTTTCACGGAATGATGATGGCAATAGCCGACTCCGTTCCAGGAGTGAGTGGCGGAACTATTGCCTTTATACTGGGATTTTATGATAAATTTATTGAATCACTTCATGAGTTCTTTGAAGGAGAAAAAGGCGGAAGGAAATCTTCTTTTTTTTATCTCTTAAAGTTGGGACTAGGCTGGGTATTTGGACTACTACTTAGTATTTTTTTCTTGTCAGAATTATTTCAAAGTAAAATTTACTTTATGAGCTCTGTTTTTTTGGGACTAACTATTATGTCCCTTCCCTTTGTCATAAAAAGCGAAATAGAAATTTTAAAAAAACATAAAGACAAATTTTATTTTATTTTTATGGGAATTTTTGTAGTTGCCCTTTTAGTTTATCTTAGGAATAGGAGCAAACTCATGGGAAACTTTGACTTAGTTAATCCAAATAGCTTTGACTATTTTTATTTATTTATATCGGGGGCAGTGGCAATTTCTGCCATGGTCTTGCCGGGCATTTCTGGCTCATCAATACTTCTCATTGCAGGAGTTTACATTCCCATAGTGGAAGCAGTGGGTGAAGTTTTAAGATTTAATTTTGAAAAGATTATGCCCTTAGTGGTAATGTCCCTTGGAATTTTATTTGGAATTTTTATGTCTATAAGAATTATTAGAGAAAAAATGAGAAAAAGTCGGGGAAAGATGCTCTACCTAATTATCGGCATGATTATAGGCTCCCTTTATGCAATTATTATGGGGCCTACTACTATAAGGGGAAATGTAGCATTAAATATAGAAAATTTTAGTCCCCTTGGGTTTTTCATTGGAATAATAATTTTATTTATCTTGGAAATCATAAAGATTTTTACAAGTACAAAAAAGAAAAGGGCAGTGGAATGAATTTCAACATTTTATATAATATTTATGGAAAATTTTTTACAAAAAAAATATAGATTTTTAGGAAGATTGATTTATTTTAAGGAAGTGATGAAATGAAAGTAGGAGTATTTGCAGGAACTTTTGTCGACACAAAGATGGGAGTGGAACTTTTAAAATCAAGAGGTTTTGACGCCCTTAGTTTTCCAATTTCAAAAAATCCAAAGGAGCAATCCTATCTTCAATATTATTCAAAGGATGAGCTAACAAATATTGTTGAAAAGAAAATAGTTGAGGCAAAAAATGAAGGTGCAGCAAAAATTTTTATCTATTGTAATTCTCTCTCAGCAGCCATCGATGTAGACGATTTAACTCGACGTCAAAGCATTGAAGTTATAACTCCCTTTGACTTTTACAAAAATCTCGACAATTACTATAAAGACATAGTAATCCTTGCGGCAAATTCAAAATCAGCCCATGGAATAGATAAAATCATTTCAGAAAAAACTTTTAGAAATACAATTTCCATTGGGATGCTTTCCATAGTTGAAGAAATTGAAAAGAAAACTTTGCCAAGAGATATTGTATCTAAGCTTGGACTCAAGGAACTCTTTAAATTTTTCAACGCCATGGAAAAAAAACCAGATGCAATAATTTTAGCTTGTACCCACTTTCCCTATATGAAAGAGGAATTTAAAAAATTGACAGATATTGAAATTCTAGATCCCGCAGAGGACATGATTAACAAACTAAAATCAAAATAAAAAGAGCTGTTTTTCAGCTCTATTATTATGCACAGAAGTTGATAACTTTTTAAATCTGTGGATAAAATTGTACATTTTTTGTAAAAAGTAAGTTAAAAATTTGAAAAATTAGAGATTTTTTTTGTTTAATGATAATTTTTTCAAAATGTGTATTAAATGTGCACTACTTTTTAAAAAATTTTTGCTTTAATTGTGGATAATGTGAATAACTTTGGGGATAAAGTAGGCATCACAAATATACTTGTGGAAAACTTTTTTAAAGATCTTTTAATTTTCTTCCAATTCCATCCAAGTTTCGTAAAGCTCTTCAAGAGTATTTGCAAGGCTTTCACGCTTTATTGATAAATCATTTGCTAGTTGATAATCCTTGTAAGTGTTAGAGTCTGCAAGTTTTTCGTCGATTGTGGATAACTTTTCTTCAATATTAGCAATCTCACTTTCAATTTTTTCCCTTTCTTTGCGAAGCGCCTTGTTTTTTTGACGTTCTTCTCTCTCTTCTCGTTTTACCTTTGCAATTTCTGTCTTTGACTTGTAATTATCATCTAAAGTTTCGACTTCAGTAGTTTTTTCCAAGTAATAATCATAATTGCCCAAAAAAGTGTTTATGCCGTCTTTTTTCATTTCAAAAATTTTGTCCACAGTTTTATTTAAAAAATATCTGTCGTGAGAAATAGAAAGGACAGTACCCTCGTATTTAAGAAGTGCATCCTCAAGTATTTCCTTTGAGTCAATATCCAAGTGATTTGTAGGTTCGTCAAGGACTAAAAAATTTGCACCCTTTAACATAATTTTTAACAGAGAAAGTCTTCCACGCTCGCCGCCAGAAAGTTCATCAATAGTTTTAAAAATATCGTCGCCAACAAAGAGAAATTCAGCCAAATATTTTCTCACTTGAAAATGTTCAAGTTTTGGAAACTCGTCCCAAATTTCGTCCATGACGGTGTTATTTAAGTTTAAATTGTCCAGCTCTTGATAGAAGAAGGCAATGTCGACATTGGAGCCAATTTTTACTTCGCCAGAGTCTTGACTAATTTTTCCCGCAATTATTTTAAATAAAGTTGATTTGCCAACTCCATTGGGACCAATAAGTCCAATTTTATCATTTTTATAGACAGAGGCATTTAAGTCGTGAAAAACCAAATTGTCGCCAAAGGACTTTGAAAGATTTTTTATCTCTAAAACATCCTTGCCAGAAGTCTTATTTGTAGCAAAGGAAAGATTTGTCTTTTTATTTGAAGATGGCATTTCGATTTTTTGCATCTTGTCCAACATTTTCTTTCTGCTCTTGCCCTGTTTTATAAATCTGTCGCGGCCAAGGCTAAGGTATCGCTTTATAATTTCTTCCTGTCTTTTAATTTCCTTTTGTTGATCCTCGTATTGTCTTTTTAAAACCTCGAAATCCTTTTTTCTCTGCCTCATGTAATTGTCGTAATTGCCCAAATAAGTTTTGGTTTCTCCATTTTCCAAAAGGACGACCTTAGATACAATGTTATTTAAAAAATATCTGTCGTGGCTAATTATAATAATTGCCTTGTTTACATCCTTTAAGTATTTTTCAAGCCAAGAAATTGCATCTATGTCCAAATGATTTGTAGGCTCATCAAGAAGTAGAAGATCGGCATCCTCAAGAAGAAGCATTGCAAGAGCCACGCGCGATTTCTGACCACCAGAAAGAGTTGAAATGTCTCTATCAAAATCATCCTCGCTAAAACCAAGCCCAATTAAAGTCCCCCTAATCTTAGAGTGAAAGGAGTATCCATCTAACTTGTGAAATTCATCTTGCATCCTTTGATATTTATTTAATTCTTCTTCCAAATTATTAGGATTTTCAGCAATAATATGTTCTTGCCTTCTAAGATTTTTTTCAAGTTCAATTAAATCTCTAAAAATAAAAAGGCAATTATCGTAAATACTGCCCTCTTGATGTAAATTAAGTTGTTGCTCTAAATAACCGATTTTTAAATCTTTTTTTCTAAAAATTTCGCCATCATCATAGGACAAATTTTCAGTAATTATATTAAAAAGAGTGGACTTTCCACTTCCATTAATTCCAATAAGGCCAATTTTGTCGCCCTCTTCCACTATTAAACTTGCATCTTTAATAGTTTCCTCGTCAATATAGGATTTTTTAATATTTGTTAAACTAAGTATTGGCATAATGACCTCCCAGGTACATTTTAACAAATAATTAACCTCATTAAAAGATTGGCAACATCCAAAAAAATAAAAAAGCTGTGCCAAGATTATTGACACAACTTTATTAAGCCTCTGAATATCCCAAGTTTTTTGAAAATTCAATGCCACAGTTTTTAACTGCCTCTATATATTCCTTTTTTATCTCCTCAGTAACTCTTTCCTTTGGAAGAACTACACCAATAGCACCAACCAAGACATCCTTATAATTAAAGACAGGAGCACCAATGCCAATTGCATCTTCAATGTATTCTGAGTCGGAGACGGAAATTTTTTTGTTTTTTATTTCTATTAAATCTTTTTTAAGAGCATCCTTATCCACTGGCGAATCTAAATAATCAGAAAGATCCTTTTTTAAATAATAGTTGATGTATTCATCTGGCTGAAAAGCAAGGATAGTCTTTCTAATAGCACCCTTGTGAAGATCAATTTCAATACCAAAATTTTCAACGATTTTTAAAGTGTGCTTGCCTTCCGATTTTGACAGCATAAGACCCTTGTCGCCAGATTTTATAATAAAGAAAGAATCTTCCATTGTAATATCAGATAATTTTTTTAATACAGATTTACCCACAGCTTGAGGATCAAGTTTTGAAGAAGCCTTTATCCCAAGAGGTATAAGCGATGGTCCAAGTCCGTAGAGGTGCGTCCTTTCGTCCTTAGACACATAACCAATTTCAATAAGCGTAGATAAAATTCTGTGAGCCGTACTTGGCGGTATATTTAAAAACTCAGATATTTCTGCAATTGTAAGTTCTCGATTTTCATTTTTCAATGCGTCTAAAACATTTGCTGCCTTAACTAAACTTTGAATCATTTTTTCACCTTCCAAAACAAATTATATCATAATATGGAAAGTATTTCACTAAAAGAAAAACAATGCCAGCAAAATAAATAAACTTTTTAGGAAAAAATTATCAAAAGAAGTATTAAAATTTAATAAGTTGAGGAATTAATGGGGTGGCAAAGGCAGGTATATTCTAGTTGTAGGTGATGGCAATGACTACAAAAAGCAGTGAAAAGTTTCACTACTTCTTATAAGTCAAATAAAAAGTATAAGCTAAATAAAAAAAACAATAAAAAACCCAAGTCAAATAAAAAACCCTAAGTCAAATAAAAAAGTCCTGCAACAACTAAACAACAGGACTAAAAAGTTAAATAAAAATTATAAGTTAATTATAAAATTGTTTATTGGCTTTCATTAATTTTATAATTATTAAAAGTGAAATGATTATCTCGCCTACATTTATACCTATAAGGAGTAAAGGTAAAAAGGATATATCTGCAAGACTTTCGCTTAACAATATATAGTCCCAAAGGGAGTGAAATATTATTGGAAAAATAATATTTTTTGTATCTAAATACATTGATGCCAAAAATACACCCATAATAAAGGTGGATAGCATTTGATTTGCTACTTCAGAAAAAGGCAAACCTCCTAATATATTTAATATATGCAGCAAAGAGAAAAAAAAGGAGGATATTAAAATTGCAAATACTGGATGAATTTTTCGCACTAAGCCGCCTAATACTATGCCTCTAAACATCCCCTCTTCTGCTATGCCAATGAGGGCAGTGTCAACAATGAGAATAAAGAAAGCTAAATTAAGACTAAAACCCTTTATTATTGAATAAACTCCAAAACCTGCTACAGGGACAAATATAAGGACAGAGAGAAGATAACTTGGGCTTTTGCTCTTTGATAAAACTAATTGATCTTTATTTTTTAATCCATAATATAAGACCAATAGGGACAACAATATCATAAAGGGCAAGAATTTTTCACTAAAATTAGATGAATCATAGGGCGTATTTAAAAAATGCTTACAAACAAATAAGCCCAATGCCATTAGGACATAGTATAGGGATAAAATAGTATAATTTTTCTTCATTAGACCTCCGAGTTATTTTATATTTTATAATGGCGAAAAATATATTATGTGAGTATACACTTAATATATAAAATAAAATTTACAAGTAAACTTGTCATTAATTTAAGCACGCCATATTTTCCATAAAAATTATACTAAAAATAAAATTAGCTTTCAATATATTTGCGGTGCTTGCCTTGGAGCATTGCATATTTGACACATTATTTCCATAACAAAAATATTGACTTTTTACATATACAATGTTATTTTTATAACATAAAAAGTTAGAGAAGATGCAAATTTTTAATGCCAAACTTTTAAATTCGTAAATATACTTATGATTTGCGATTTTAGGGTTTGACATTTTTAGCTATTATTCTTCCTAATTTTTAAATATATTTTAAATCAGATTACATTTTATTATGCAGTTTTTACATTTTAAAAATTGGGAGGATTAAATGAAAAAATTTATTAATATTTATGGACGCAATCTTTTGATTATCATAACCCTGGCTTTAGTATTTATAGGATTTAATGATTACTTTGTTCAATTTGCAGAAAAGGACAAGTCACAAGCATTATTTCCCATATTTCTCATTGCCGCAAGCACGGTGTTCCTATATGCCATACCTGTTGCCCTATTTATATTTTATTTAGTAAGAAGATTTAATGTTTCAGGCAAAGTCGTGCTGCTAAGCCTTATACTTGGATTTACTTTGCCACTATATTTAGCAAGTCAAGGCAACTCACTAATTTCATTATTGCTATTTTCACTTAATGTTCCAAAGGAAATACTTAGCAAGTGGGGAGCAGCTATGACAGCGCCCTTTACAGAAGAAATAGCAAAGGGATTAGTTGTACTCTTGACATATTTTTTCTTCAAAAAGATTTCTTTAAAAGATGCCTTTATATCGGGGATGATTTCCGGATTTGGCTTTCAAGTTTTTGAAGACTTCGCATATATTTTTCAAAGCACCTTTGGCGAAACAAATACTGGTTTTTCAATAGCCTTTGAAAGAATATCCAATGCACTGGGCAGTCATATGGATTTTGCAATAGTCTTTGGAGTTGGACTCATAGCTCTTTTGAAAAAAGAAAAATCTATCCCTAAATCAAAGGCATTATTTTTTATCATAGCGCCCATTGCACTACATTTTGTTTGGAATTCTCCACTTGAAGGAGATTGGGTAACGCCTTTATTTGGGAGCATTAATCTATGCCTTGCCTATTATGTATTTACCTTTGTGGACTCTTTAGATGAAGGGGATAAAATAGTTCAAGCTTAGCATTGAATTAAATAACTGTCTTGTAAATGTATTTGATTGTAAAATTGGAGGTTTATCCTCCTTTTTTTATGCAAAATTATATTTTATAAAGCCTAATATATTACTTCATTAAAACACAGACTAAATTTCTATGGCGATGTATGGTCTAACCTTGTGAAAATAAACAAAAAAAAGAAACCGGATTTTTCCGATTTCTTTTTGTCTTAACTATTGAATTAATTTGCTATTTTGCTCCAGCTTTCTACGCCGTGCTCATCTTTTTTACAGTCGTGAGTATTTGTAGCTTCATAAATATCGTAGTAAGCCCAATGAGAACTACTTAAATCTTTGAACTTAATTAATTCAACATGCTTTTCATTTACAAAAGCTTTATCAGCGTGTCTATTAAACATTCTGTTTACTATTGAAACAGCCTCTGCTCTTGTGATAGGTGCATCAGGTTTAAATGTTCCATCTGAATATCCAGTGATCCAACCTTGTGCCTTAACTTGTGATATTACATCTCTTGCCCAGTGATTTGAAGGTACGTCTACAAAAGTTTCTGTTGCAAGTTTTTTGTCAGTTATATATTTTGATGCAATAGCAGCAAATTCAGCTCTTGTAATGCTATTATTAGGTTTAAATGTTCCGTCTGGATATCCCTTTATGATGTCCTTAGAAGTCAATTTCATTATACTTCCTGTAAACCAATCTCCTTGTTTTACATCGTCAAACTTGTCTGAAAAACCTACGGAAGTATTCTTTTCTGCCAACCTTGCAAATATAGCAGCCACTTCTGCTCTCGTGATTTCACCATCAGGTCTAACTGTTCCATCTGGATAACCAGAGATATAAGCTTCGTGTCTTTCTACCTTTGGTTCAGCCTTAGGAACTTCAACCTTTGGAACTTCAATCTTTGGAGCTATCGGTGTCAAAGGAGCAAAAGTCCTTTGAGTAGGCTCGTTCCAAGTTGGGTGCCATGGATATGGTTCATATGGGTAACTAGGCTCAGGTGGGTAACTAGGCTCAGGTGGGTAACTAGGCTCAGGTGGGTAACTAGGTTCAGGCTTATTAGGCTTGATTGGGTCTTTGACTAAAATATTAACATAGACTTTATCGCTAGTTCCATCTGGATAAATTACATTTACTTTTACAAAAAATCTTCCAGCTTGATTTCCATTAGGAATTGTCGTTTCATCAGAAATTTCAAATTTTACAGCACTTCTATCGCCCTTATATCCTAGTAATGCAATATGATCTGCTATTTCTTGAGGAGTAGTATTTTCTCCATAGTCTTTAATAATCAAGCTAGGTTTTGCATCGTATTTTATATTGTCGAATTTTACGACTTTCCATGTTCCTACATAAATAACATCAGATTGTACATCTTCTTGATTACCAGCAGGGTTCCAACCTAAGAAAGTATATGTCGCAATGTCAGTTTTTTCTTCAGCATTTGCTGGAGTTGTAGGAGCTTCTGCAGTTTGAGATTTGTAAATTTCCACACCTTCTGGTGCAGTTTCTGTAAAATCAGCAGGTCTTTGAATTTCAGCAACGCCATCTTCATCTACAAATTTGTATTCATATCTTACAAGTACCTTGTCATTTGAAATAAATTTCCAAGTTCCAGTAAAATATATTTTGCCAGGTTGCTCGGAAGATTTTGTAAAGATATCAAACTTCCATACTCCAGGTACACCGTCTACTGTATCAGGATATTCTCCAGTATACTTTGGCATCTCAAGACCTTCATCTACATACTTTTCTATACTGTCTACTAAGTTTTCGCTTATTGCATCAGGCTTTTGCTTGATTTCATCTTCGCCATTTTTATATACATAGTCGAAGACATAATTTATTTTTCCTCTAGGGACAAATTCCCAAGTGCCTGTCAAGACGTTATTAGTCTTGTCTTTATGGACAGTCAACTTGTCTGGTGTCCAGCCTGCAAATTTCCATTCTCCTTGTTCATTTGGATCAGTACTTTTTACTTCGCTAAATTTGTATGCAGGTGTAAATTCTTTTCCAATTGTCTCTTTGATGTCTTGAGGTTTTTGATCTGTTACTTCTTGAGGTAAAGTTCTATCAGGATCTTTAGAAACAAATTCAAAACTTATCCAACTAATTGTTGCATCCCATTGTGCATAGGCAGTTTCATTCTTTATAATTGTAAATTCTTCGCCTGGTTTATAAACTTTATCTCCAATTTTCCAACCTGCAAAATTTGCCTCAGGCTTATTCAAAGTTCCTTCATTTGCAATTCTTATAGTCGAATTTACATCGGCTACAGTATTAGCAGGAACATTTCCACTTACACTTTGAGGATTGTCTGCATCCGCAACATAAGTCAATGTTACCTTGTCCGTCTTAAATGTTGCAACATATTTTCTGTTGCCAGTTATTTCACTATCCATATCTAAAGGTTCAAACCAAGCGTCGAAGACATAATTTTGATTTGCCTTATATTGAGGAATAATTACTCCTCTTGTTCCTAATTTTATATTTGCATTAGGATTTACATAGTACTTAGTTGTTCCGGAAAGAGTTCCATTGCCGTCAGTTGTAAATTCAACTATTACATAGCCCTTAGGTTTATCAGTCAATTCATCACTTGCATAAACATCTTTTAATTTGCTAAATACATGCTTTATCTTCATTCCTTCAGTGAATGGTTCAGTCATGGAGCCTTCCCAAGTTCCCTTTTCATAACCTACATTAGGTTCAAGTCCAAGTCCTTCTGCATTTTGAGTTAAATCTACATTTGCATTAGGATTTACATAATACTTAGTTGTTCCAGAAAGTTTTCCATTGCCATCAGTTGTAAATTCAACTGTAACATAGCCCTTAGGTTTTTCTCCTTCAGCAGGAATAATTGGAGCGATGTCATCATATTTTGCAGTGATTTTAACTTCTTTTCCGTCACTTATATTCATAGTTAGAGGTTTATCCCAACCATTGAATTTCTTTCCAGTTTTTTCATTTACTTCTGCCTGTGGAATTGTAACCTCAACATTCGGTTTTACCCAATAAGTTGTAGTAGCTCCAGTTTTAAACTCTCCACCATCGCCTTCACTTAAAGTTACCTTTATATAGCCTGGTTTTTCTTCTGTTAAGACATTTTTTAATTCATTGTATTTTGCCTTAATTACTTCTCCACCCTTATATTTCACATCATAATTTATGATTTCTGCCCAATTAGCAAACTCATAACCAGTATTAGCATCTACTTTTGGTGCAAAATCAGAAAGTTTTACGGCAGCAGTAGGATTTACATAAACTTTCTTCTTTGTATCTGTAGAATCCTTTATATTGCCCTTATCTGTAGAATCAAAGAAGACTTCCACATATCCCTTAGGAATTTTGTTTGGAGTGCCACTTGCATCTTTTTCAGGGATTACATTTTCAAGAGGAGTGTAATCAGCAGTGACATAAATTGTCTTCTCTGTTCCGTCAATTACTTTACTAGCTTTTTCATCCCAATTGCCTTCAAACTTATATCCAGTGTAAGCAATTACTTCTGTATTAGTAAATTTACTTAAAATATCTCCCAAAGTTTTATTCTTCTTAGGATTTACATAGAAGACAATGTTTAAATCATCTTTAATATATCCGTCGTCTCCATTATTTAATATAACTTCAACATAACCCTCAGGTTTTGAATTTGTACTTCCGTCATCTGTTTTTTCTGGAATTATATCATCATAAGCCTTGAATCTTCCCTTTATGATAGTATCTGCACTAAAAGTAGTTTGATTTATAGGAGGGTCCCAAGAGTCAAAGTAATATCCGACTTCCACATCTAACTTAGGTCCTTTTAGAGTTACCCTTCTATTAGGGTCGACATATACTGTATTTTGCCCTACAATATTTCCGCCTTCGCCTTCAATTTCAAAAGTTATCTTGCTATAACCTGGAACTGGTGTCTCAGAAATTGCACCCGTAGGAGAGAATACAGCTTTTATTTTCGTGTCTACTTTGTATTGTTGATTATGTGTAACATCCTTGTCCCAAGCGGAAAATTCATAGCCAGTATTAGCCTTTATGTCAGCATCCGCAGGTGGAGTAAGAGTTACATATTTATTTGGATTTACAAAGTAAGATTTTTCATTTACTGTACCATTGTCGCCGGAAACAAAAGTTACCTTTACATAACCTTCAGGTTGCGTTACGCCGTCTTTTACTTCAATGGTATCTTCTAATTCCTTAGCTTGAGCTTTTACCACGATGTCAGTGTTTATTGGTGTAGTATCATCCTTATCCCAACCGTTAAAGGCGTATCCGATTTCCGTCTTTTCAGTAGGCTTAATAATACCTTTATCTCCAAGAGTTATTCCGGCATCCTTTTTAATATAGTAAGACTTGACATCGGAAAGATTTATCCCCTTTGTTCCTTCAAAAGTCAATCTCACATATCTGTCATCAGGTCTTCCCATTGGGTCGCTCGGGTCGTAGGGGATTACAGTTTGTACATCAGCATAACTTGCCTTAATTGTCAAAGGCTCTTTTACTTCAAAGTTATCTTCAGGAAGGGTATTCCATTTGTCAAAGGATTTTGTGCCGTCTTTGTAATTTGCACTAGGGATAGAAATACCTTCATATTTTGCCTTCTTCCAATTTGTGCCTTTATAAACATTGTAAACTTTTGTAGTTTCATCTGTTCCATTTAGTTTACCGTCTTTTGTGGCATCGAAAGTTACTCTTGTGTAATATTCTGGAACATCCGCACTAGGGTCTGTAACCTCTTCCACTATTGGAACTACCTTTACTTTTGCAGTTACAGTGCTAGTCTTGCCACTTGGATAAATAATTGTAACCTTAACATCCTTATCTCCAGTTGATGAAGTATCCACAGGAGTAAAGGAGAATCTTGCTCCCGCATTTTCCAATTCTTCATAATTACTCAACAAATCTTTTGCAGTAGGAGTAGAACCCTTTGGCACAATTTTTTCATTTCCACTTGATTTCAAAACAAATTTAGCAGTAAATGTGTGGTCATCTCTTATAGGTGTAATGTCATTTAAAAATCTTTCGTCATTCCACTCATCAAATTCATAATTTCCAGAATCATCGGCAAAGGCATTGACCTTTGGAAGTTTTTTAAACTCAAGACCGTCGATTACATCATAGATAATCTCCTTAACGCCTTGGTCCGCAGTGCTCAAGGAAACATTTCCGCCTTCGTCAGCCTTAAAGATTACTCTGTGGTATCCATCAGGAGTTGCAGCTTCCCTTGATTTTCTCTTTATTACACGAATGTCTTCATATTTAAAGCTTACACCATTTTTATCTGTAATAATGTCGCCTACTCCATAGCCCTCAATACCAGTCAATTCACCTTTATCATTTAATTTAAATAAAAGTTCAACATTAGGAGCTGATGTCAATTTGTATCCTGGAATATCTCTATAAGATACTGCATCATAATCTTTTTTGCCATTTTCAATTTTTTCTGGTGGGACTATATTTTTATTATTTTGGTCAATGTAGTTGATGTCGTATTTTCTTGTTTTAAAACGTCTATAATGGAAATTGAAGATATTTTTCTCAGGGTCTTTATCAATTAATTTAGTTTGATAGTATTCATTGTGCTCCATATCTTCTCTTAAAATCCACTCATTATTTGAGTATTGAGCCATGGCTGATGCATAATTTCCTATAGCTAGATATTTGTATTCCACCTTTTTCATCTCATTCTTTAGCTCATTTCCTTGAGCGTCATAGAAGTGATGATAAGCTGTTGCAGAAGTTCTATTATTATCAATCCACATTGCTTTTAGATATAGGTCCTCAACTATTGGGTTATTTTCCGCATATCTTAGAGGTGCCTTGTACTTATCGGTGTAGCTTGTGTCTGGAACTAATTTGCCTTCTTCATCCTTTTTGAAAAGTACTAATTCCCAACCCCCAAAAGTATATCCTTCTCTAGTTGGGTTTTCATCTAACTTAACAACAGGTCCCTTTGAAGTGTATTCAATCTTTGGATCAACTTTCTCCGGCTCTTTATTTGGAACATTTAAAATATATTTGTCTTCAGAGCCTCTAAATTTTCCGCCATTAGGGTCGAAAGTAACATTGTAGGTTACATCTTTTTCAGCCCAGTGGTCGTATAGGTCGTACTTGTAGTTTGGCATAGTCTGTGCAGAGTCCTTTACCAAATTTTGACCTACGGGGTCTAATGCCCAGCCCTTAAATTCATAGGTATCTGGAATGCCTTGAGGTCTTTCCGGAACATTTTTTGTGTCTAGGTCTAAATCCCTTAGCGGTTTGTCATAAGGAACTTGCATTGTAGTAGTATTGCCCTTTGTTGGATGTAGTGTCAAATCATATTTATTTCTTGTATATTCTAATTTTAAATATCCATTAGTAGATGCTCTTTGGCCGCCAAGCCTGTCTACATATTGAACTTGCCCATCAGGTCTTCCATTATTTATAGTTTCCCAAAAAGAATCCTCTTTTCTGTAATTTATTTGTCTTTTTTTAGCATAAGCTCCTTTAAAACCCTTAAGTTCAGGAAGTGGAAACTCATAGCTGGAACTGTTGGTATCTGACTTCCAATAATACATCGAAGAATCGAGTTTAGAAACTCCATCAAAATCTTCTTTGAAAAAATCCACATGTACAGGATGATTGATTCCAACTCGTCCTTGGGCAATCCCTAAACTTATCTGCCTTGGTCCAATATTAACGTCGGTTCTACTTAAAAAGCTCTTTCCCTCTTGATTTACAGCATTTATAAAATCAGAAGCTGAAAGTCTATAAGGCGGCGTATCTCTATATATAAAATTACCATAATTTATAAGCCAGCCTTGACCGGAATATCCTCTCGTCCAGCCCTCTATTTCACTGTCCCTTGGCCATGCATCTGCCAAAGATTGATTGAAGCGAGCCTTTATTGTATATGGATTGGTTTTCGCATCATATCTTACTCCGTCTTTAGTGATGATGGGGTGAAAAGTGCCTTTCGATATTTCAAATACAAGCTCATAGACTTCTCTATCATAGTAGATACTAAATGCAGTCTTTCCTGTAGATGAAATTAGCTTTTGATTTCCATCTTCACCTGCATTTTTTTCTTTTATTAAGTTTTCATTTCTATGATAGTATTTTGCAAGTTCAGTTGGATTACTAGTAACGGCTTTATCAATATCTGGGAACTTTATTCCCTCTGGACCTACTGCTGAAAGATCTGGAACTGCGCCAACTTCTCCATTATCAACTACTTTCCTTCCCACATAGTCGTATTTTTCTTTAAAAGGTGCAGAATCCTCATAGTCCGATTTTTCTGTATAGAAAAGAATTGTGTATGGTGCCTCTTTGTTTTCCTTCCAAACAGCCGTAAACTCTAAGTCATGGGAAGGCATTCTAAGATTTTCCATGTCTGTATTCTTTATATGCTCTCCAGCTTTAATTTTAGTCCCGTCTTTTTTCAAGATATCACTATCTGCAGTCCACCATAAAAATTGTGCGCCTTCTTTTGTAGGTTCTTTTACAGCTGGAATCTCTTGGTCGTAATATATTTTCTTTGCTCTTATTTGAGTAGCGCCTTCAGATGTATTATAAGTGACAATATTAGTGTCCCTTAAATATCTAAATACGACTTGGAAATTTTTTGTATCTTCTGGTATTTGAACTTTCAAGCTTGAAAACTCTGGAGAAAATCCCGGTGTTTCACTTTTGTTCAATGCATAAAAAGTGAATTCAGTTCCAACTTTAGCTTTGTTCACAACTTCTTTTTTATCATTAAAAACATTAGGATCACTTAAAGATTGAAAAAGATGGACTACTTTTATATCTATATCCTTCGGTTTATATATATAAGATCTATCATAATTTTTAAATTTATTAGCCTCTTCTCTTGAGAATACATATCTCGGAGTTGGAGCAGTATATCCATCTATAGTTGGAAGTTCAACAGTTTTATCCACTGGCATTGTTCCATTTTTAAATATGGAAGCTATATAAGGTTGAAATTTTGGAATTTTATAGCCATTTGCGTCGATATCATAACCCACTTTTAATGTGTATTTTTCATCCCTATTTGGATCGGCTATCTGCTTATTTGCCTCCTCTTTACTTGTAGGGTCGGTGTCAAACTCCTTTACCGCCACATCTTCATTGTTAATATAATGTGCTTTGTCATTTTTTATATTGTCATAATTACCTATTTTAAAATTAGGTTCGCCTGTATATGCAAAGATACTCGCAGGAAAACTTGTCAATAAGATAAGTATCGCCATAAAAAATGCCAAACATCTCCTATTTACTTTCATAAATACCTCCTTCTAATTATTAATTAAAGTATCATTATACTTTTAGGATAAAATCCTATTTTTATAGATACCTCCTTTATTTTATTTAAATGTCATTATAATACAGGGACAAATCCCATACAACATTTATTTAATTTAAATGTGTATTATATGATACTTTGGATAGTTTTATTATACCACGTATTGTTAAATAATTTACTAATTTAATTGAGATTATACAAAATAATTTTGTATTTAAGAGAATTTTTTCACATGAAATATAGTTTGAAAATACAGTATGCACTAAGAGTAATAAGTATAGTGAAAAAAACTAATTTAACTCAATTTTTTAAATTAATTGTAGAGAGAAGTGGCGATGATAATTTGGCAGAAGGTTTTTTGACAAATAGTTTTCACTGCGATGTTCTTTAAGCATTTTGAAAAAAACAAAACAGATTTGACTTTTATGAAAATTTTCATATAATAAAATTAAGTATTTAGATATTTATCAAAATATTTAAGAGGGTGAATTATGTTTTCTAATACTTTTAAAGCCTTATCTGATCCTGTTAGGCTTGAAATTTTAAATATGCTTAGGAAAAATGGCAGGATGAATGCGGGGGAGATAGCCGATAATTTTGATTTAACTAAGGCTACAATTTCTCACCACTTAAAAATGTTAAGAGAGCAGGATTTGATTTACGAAACTAAGGAGAAAAATTTTATTTATTACGAGTTAAACACTTCAGTTTTTGAAGATATTTTGACATGGATTGTGAAGTTTAAAGGAGGTCAAGATGAAGAACAAGTTTAAATTTGGAAGTGTTAGCATTTATTCCATGATTGCGTCAATTATTATTTTAATATTTTTCAATGTAGTTTTTTACAGTAAAATGCCAGCGGAACTTCCAATTCACTGGAATTTTAATAATGAAGTTGACGCTTATGGTTCAAAGTTTAAGGCTATGATAGGAGTTCCCTTTATTTTAGTTGCCATGAATATTTTCCTTTGCTTTATGTTGGACAATGACCCGAAAAATAGGATGCAAAACAATTTACTCATGACTATTACTAAGATTAGCCTTCCCATTATGATGATTGTAATCTATGTAATAACAATTTTATATGGACTAGGTAGAGAAGTGAACACTGGCGTTATTATTTCTCTATTAATTGGAGTTTTATTTATTGTCATTGGAAATTATATGCCAAAGGTAAAGAGGAATTACACCATGGGAATTAAGCTACCTTGGACTTTAAATAGCGACGAAAATTGGAGGAGAACTCATAGAATTGGCGGAATTTCATTTATTATGATGGGATTAACTTTTTTTGCCTATCCCTTTATTAAAAGTGAGGCTTTAATTTTTGGTGTTGTGATTTTTGCCATAGCCATACCTACAATTTATTCCTTTTATCTTTACACTAGGGGAATTTGAGAGAGTTAAATAAAATTAAAAAGAGTAAAAAAATTGGACTATCACGATGTGGTAGTCCTTATAATTTTCTATTTTTTCTTGAAATTTCTAGTGGGAATTTTTCTCTTTCCCTCTTTACTTTTTCCTTTTCTATTTTAATTACAAGCATATTTTCTTCTTCGCCAAGGTCTGTAATTATTTCGCCACTTGGAGATACGCATAGGGAATGTGCGTAGGCATTTTTGGAAAGTTTAGCATCTCTTGCTATGGCAGGAGAAATTATATAGCATTGAGTGTCTACTGCACGAGCTCTGTTTAAAAGGTGGAAGTGAACTTCGCCCGTCTTTTTCATAAAAGTTGATGGAACGAAAATTACTTCTGCGCCATAATCGCGGAAACTTTGGAAGAGTTCTGGAAATCTTAAATCAAAACAAATTGCAAGGCCAAAGATGCCATATTCTGTTTCAAAAACGCCTAGAGATTTGCCGCCAGAAATTGTGTCAGACTCCCTGTAGCCTTCGATGTCAAAGAGATTTATCTTTGAATATCTGTAAATTTCCTTGCCCTCTTTGTCGAAGACATAGGATCTATTGTAAATTTTTTCGCCAGATTTAATGGGGATTGAGCCTCCAATTAAATAGACTTTATTTTTCCTTGCCACTTCACTCATTTTTTTGTAAGTCTTTCCAAAATCTTCTTCGGCAAATTTTGTGAAGTAAGAATTTTGGTAGGGGCAGTTCCACATCTCTGGAAGGCATATTACATCGGCACCTTTATTTTTTGCGCAAGATATATATTCTTCCATTGTCTTTAAGTTTTTTTCTTTGTCGCCAGTGGCAGGCAACTGAATTATTCCAACATTAAAATCTTTCATAATAACCTCAAATTATATAATGTTAAAAAAGCCAAGGCATAAAACTACTATTCCAAGGACTATTCTATAATAGCCAAAGGGAATAAAGTCGTGTTCACGAACATAGCCAAGGAATTTTTTAATTACTACAAGGGCAACTATATAAGAAATAAGTCCGCCAAGGATTATCAAAAACCATTGCCAAGGGGTGAAGGAAAATCCGATTTTTAAAATTTTAAGGGCAGTTGCGCCAAGCATAGTTGGCACTGCAAGGTAGAAGGAAAATTTTGCGGAGCTTGTCCTTGAACAACCCAGTAGCATTGCGCCAATAATTGTTGCGGCAGAACGAGATGTGCCGGGAACCATGGCAAGGCATTGGAAAAAGCCAATTAGTAATGCGGTTTTAAGCCCAATGTCATTTAAACTTTTGTATTTAAATTCCTTGTTTTTATTATTTTTTTCCATAAAAATAATTATAAATCCATAGACAATAAGTGCAATTGCAACTGTAATTGGATTAAAAAGATGTGAGTCGATAAAATCGTCTAATAAAAACCCAAAAAAAGCTGCGGGCAAAAATCCAATGATTATTTTTGCAATTAGTCGCATTGTTTCAAGATCTCTATACTTAAATTTTTCCTTGAAGGATAAGCTTTCATATTTTTCTTCACCAATTACTGGTACAAGTTTTCCCCTTGCAATTGGATTTATATCGTAGAAGTAGAGATATACTACTGCTAATATTGCACCCAGTTGTATAATTACGCTAAAGGCATTGGAAAAGGACTTTGGCTCAAGTTTTATAAAGCTATCTGCGATTATAAGATGACCTGTTGATGAAACAGGTAAAAATTCTGTCAGCCCTTCGATGAGTCCAAGGACTATTACTTTTATTATGTCTGAAATCATATTTACCTCCATTTTTTGACAAAGCTATTATAACATTTGATTGAGAAAAGATAAATAAGGCCCTCGTCAATGACAAGAGCCTTATTATTAATTTCTTTGTAAATTTAAAAATTTTGTAAATTCCTTTTTAAACATCAACTCAACAGTTCCCGTAGGGCCGTTTCTGTGTTTTGCAATGATTACTTCGCCAATATTTGGCTTTTCAGATTCTTCCTTTGTGTAGTATTCATCTCTATACAAAAACATTACTATGTCTGCATCTTGTTCAATGGCACCAGATTCACGAAGGTCAGATAAAATTGGTCTGTGATCTGTTCTTAGTTCAGGTGCACGAGAAAGTTGTGATAGGGCAATAACGGGAACTTCAAGTTCCTTTGCAATTGCCTTTAAGTTTCTCGATATTGCAGAAATTTCTTGTTGCCTTGATTCAGCTCTAGAATTCATCTGCATAAGTTGCAAGTAGTCGATTACTATTAAGTCCAGTCCCTTTTCTATTTTCATTCTTCTACACTTTGCCTTTAGTTCCAGAGGAGAGATGCCGGCAGTGTCGTCAATTTCCATTTTTAGATTGGATATAATTGGCATTGTGTTAATTATTTTTGTCCACTCTTCTTCATTTAAGTTTCCGCTAATAACTTTTTGAAGGTCTACATGGGCATTTGAAGAAATAATCCTTTGGAAAAGTTGGTTCTTGCTCATTTCAAGGGAAAAAATGGCAACTGATGCACCGCCTCTTAATGCTGCATTAGTTGCGATATTTACCATAAGGGCAGTTTTACCCATGGAAGGTCTCGCCGCAAGTAATATTAAATCAGACTTTTGAAGTCCAGAAATTTTTCTATCAAGGTCTATAAAACCAGTTGTAAGTCCAGTGAGGGCATTTGGATTTTGTGCCTTCATTTCCAATTCAGCGAAGGAATCTAGGGCAATATTTTTAATATTCACTAGACCATTTTTTGTTGAGTCTTGAGTTATTTCAAAGACAGATTTTTCTGCAAGTTCGATAATAAGGTCTGCCCTTGCATCAGATGAATAAGCGGCAGAAATAATTTTATCGGAGGCATTTATTAGTTCTCTCAAAACGCCCTTTTCCTTAATAATTTCACAGTAGGATCTAATATTTGAAACAGCTGTTACATTTGAAGACAAGTCGGCGAGATATGTTATACCTCCAACTTCTTCTAGGGATTCAGTTTTTTTCAATTCTTCTGCAATAGTTATTACATCTGCAGGTTCATTTCTGTTGTAGATATTTAAAATTGCGTCATAAATTTTTCTATGGGCATCTTGATAAAAATCCTCTGTTTTTAAAATTTCAATAGATGCAGTTATTGCTTCTTTTGAAAGCATCATAGAACCTAGCGCCGATTCCTCTGCTTCAAGATTGTGGGGAGGCATTTTTAAATTTTCAACAGAATTTAAGTTTTCTCCATTTACATCCATATCGATCAAGATTCCGGTCTAACATTTACCTTTAAAGTTGCAATTACATCGGGATATAATTTTATGTCGATGTTTTTCATTCCAGCTTCTTTAATATTTTCGGACAAGTCGATTTTTTTCTTGTCCACTTCAATTTTATATTCGCTCTTTAAATTTTTTGCAATGTCGCTAGAAGTTATTGCACCAAAAAGTCTTCCACCTTCTCCAGCTTTTGCCTTAATAGTAAGGGTTAATTGTTCGAGTTTTTTCTTAATTTCATTGGCCTTTGCTCGATTTTCCTTTTCTAATTTTTCTTCTTCGATTTTATTTTTCTTCCAAATTTCTAAGTTTTCGGGAGTAGCTTCAATAGCAATTCCTCTTGGGATTAAAAAGTTTCTAGCATAGCCAGTTTTTGCGTTAACTATGCTTCCCTTTGGTCCTAAATTTTTGTCGTCTTTTAATAAAATTATTTTCATGTTATTCCTCGCTTCTATTTTCTTCTAAATATTCTTCTATGGCTTCTATTAAAATCTTTTCTGCTTTGTCTAAATCTTGTGTATCAATTTGTGCACCAGCCATATTTAAGTGGCCGCCACCGCCTATTTTTTCAAGAATTAATTGAACTGAAACTACTTCTCCACGGGATCTGCCTGAAATATGAGTTTTGCCATTATTAATTGTAAGCACAAAGGATGCGTCAATGCCATTTATGTCGAGAAGGGCATCGGCAGCCTGTGCTGCAACTAATACAGAATTTTTTGCCTCTTTGTCAAATCTCGATACGGCAATATTTCCGTGGATGACTTTTGTGTTGTGAACTACATCTGCTCTGTAAAGCATAGTGTCTAAATCGTCTTGGAAAAGTGCCTTTACCTTTAACATATTTGCGCCAGCTCTTTTTAAAACTGAAGCAGCCTCAAAGGTTCTTACGCCAGTTTGGAAAGAGAAGTTTTTTGTGTCGACAACTATACCACTCATGAGGGCATCTGCCTCGAAATGAGTTAAGTTCAAGTCGTCAGACATATAAGTCAACATTTCCGTTATAAGTTCGCAAGTTGAGGATGCATAGGGTTCTACATAAGCTAGGACTGGATTTTCTACAAATTCCTTGCCTCTTCTGTGGTGATCTATTACTACTATTTGGCTAGTTTCCTTCAAGAGGTCTGGATATTCAGTAAAGGATGGCTTGTGATTGTCCACTAAAATTATTAGAGAGGAGTGCTTAATGGTGTTCATTGCCGTTTCTCTTGATATGACTTTTTTGTAAAGTTCTGGCTCCTCTTCCTTCATCCTGTCGATTAAATTGTCGATGGATGGATTGGATTTTTCAAGGACTATATAGCCTTCTTTATTTCTATTTAAAGTTGCACGCAGACAACCAATAGCCGCACCAATTGCGTCCATATCTGGGTTTTGATGTCCCATAATGTAGACATTTTCAGATCTGTCGATTAATTGTTTTAAAGCTTCGCCAATAACTCTTGCCTTAACTTTATTTCTCTTTTCAACAGCTTTTGACTTTCCGCCAAAGAAGGCATAATTGTCGTCGACTTTTACAACGGCTTGGTCGCCGCCACGACCTAGTGCAAGGTCAAGAGATGAGTCAGCTTCCATATAGGCCTCTTTAAAGTTAAGCCCAAAGGAAGAAACTCCAATAGATAAAGTAATGGGAATTGAGTTGCCCTTATTTAAATCTCTTAAATCATCGAGTATGTCAAATCTCTTTTTTTTAAGGGAATTTAAAGATTTATAATTCATGACAACTAAATATAAGTCTTCGTCAGCTTTTTTAACTAAAGCATCGTATTCTTCAAAATATTGAGAGATAGTTGAGTCAATGTCTGCAATTAAAAGAGGTCTAATCTCTGAAGGAGCACTGCTTATTGCTTCTGAGAAGTTGTCTACTTCTACTTTTGCAATAATTGGATATTCTTCTGTGTATTTGTCCTTTAAATTTTTGTAGGCGGTGTTGTCTACAAAATAAAGTAGCACAGATTTGCTGTCAGCGGATTTAGATTTATTTTCACAAATATTTGTGTAGACATTAAAAAAGCTCTTGTTAATCTCAATGGGAAGTGTATTTGCACCACTTCTATTTATTATATTTGAGATGTCAATATCCTTAACTAAATTTTCAAGGTCGCCATCGATTAAAGTCTTTTCCTTAAATAAATTTATAAAGGGAGTGTTGTACCACAAGATTTTTGCCTTTTCATCAGTAATTACAAGGGGAAAGGGCATGTCAAAAATTGCTTCTTTAGTTAAAGAATCAAATTGTTCATTTAAGTTTTCAATGTGTTTGATAGTCTCGGCATTCTTATTATTGATCTTGTTATAAGTTATATAAAAAATATAAGCAAAACCCAAAATTGAAATAAAACCAATTAATGGATTTAGGATTATTAAAATAATAACTAGGGCAATTCCAAAGACAAGATAGGGGAGAAAATCGCTAATTTTATAATTATTTTTCATATTATTCTCACTTAATTAATTTTTCTAAAGTTAACAATTTGGTCAATTGCACCAATTATCATCACAAATATTTGGAGTGAAGAAATAGTAAGGCATAGACCAATTAATAGATATTGTAAAAAACTTTTAAAACCAAACTTCGTCATAAAAAATTTAACTACACTTATACCTGCTATAAAGAGCATGAAGTAAACTAAGTTCATTAAATTTAATGTAAAAATCTGAGCGCTTGATCCAAAATATTCGCCAGCCAAAGAAAGTATTGCAACTGTGGCAATTGATAGCATAATAATTTCTTTTGGAAATTTTAAAAATTCAAGAGAGGAAGGTTGCAATATAAATTTCCCCTTTGAGAGCAGTGTTCTTCCAGCTGTTGTGTAAGTTACATAGGAAGTAACCAAGGATATAATAATTAAAACTGATGGAAGAATTTGCAAAAATTTCTTGTAATAAATTTCGGCACCTTGAGTAAAATTAGACAAATCGCCTTGAGAAAGTCCAGCTTCCTTTGCAATATTTGTATAAAAACTTGTAATTGCATTAATAGTATCCCTTGAATTTAGCACATGGCTATTTAAGCCAAAGGCAAAAAATAATACCATTATTGATATGAAAAATATAAGAGATGTCGCAATAATCGTCATGGAAACAGATCTATTGGTGCTAATCATATAGTGAAATATCAAGATGAAAGGTCCAAAAACTGTAAAAATAATTAGTGCATCCATGGGACCAAGTAGGGCGGCGATTAAAAGGACAACTGCAATTAAAGTTGCCATTACTTTTAAAATTCCTTCTTTTACAGATTCAACTACATACATAGAAGGAAATAAAATATAAAAAAAGGGAAAAATCATTCCAATCATGGAAATAATTATAGACCTTGTAAAAAGTCTAAAGAGTCCCTTAAAATCAGTTTCTTTTTCCAATAAATCAACTCCTGTCTCCTTCATTTTACCACAGAATTATAATTTGATAAAGAAATCTAAATTTGGGGAAAATTAAAATTTCAGTTGGAGATTTTGACAATTAAAAAAGCTAGAAATATCTAGCTTTAGTAAATAATTATATTGCCCATATCTTCATAGATGTAAAAGCTATTGTAAACTTTGTCGTGGCTATCTTCTAAGTCCTCTAAGAAATCTTTAATATTTTCCATTACATCATCATTTATCACTAAGTCATCGTAATAAAAGTTAATCCCATCTACAATTATTTTCTTTTCCTTCATATATTCACCTCATAAAAATTTTTACAATTAATAAATAACTTAAAATGAAAAAATTATATTTTGACAAATATATATGGAAGTTTTAAAGGGATTAATTTCTAAAGTAGGCTAAAAAGAGTGCGCCAGGACCTGCGTGGGTTCCAACTACACTTCCAACTTGGATAAATTCTGGGGAATGAATTTTGTCCTCCCAGAGATTTTTCACTTCTCTTAAATACTTTTCGATTTTGTTGCTTTCTCTGCCAGTATAGCCCAGTTTAAGAGGCATGGAAAAGTCAATTGAGCCATTTTTTTCTATTTCACTAATAAATAAGTTGTTGGCATTTTTAACCCCCTTTGCCTTGCCCACAGTTGCAATTGCTCCTTCTTCTATGGAAAGCAGGACTTTTATCGAGAAAAGGCCTCCTATAAAAGCAGATGTCTTTGAGATTCTTCCGCCTCTTTCAAGGTATTCTAAAGTGTCAACTAGGACAACGAGTCTTAATTTCTTCTTTGCTTCTTCTAAAATTTCGGCAATTTCTTTTGCAGATTTTCCTTCTTTTACAAGTCTAATTGCAAAATCCACAAGAGCGCCTTCTGCAATGGAAACATTGAGTGAATCCACAATGAAAATTTTATCGCTTAGTCCATTGGCGGCTAGTTTTGCACTTTGATAAGTTCCCGATAATTTTGAAGAGATAACTATTACTACTGCTTCGTCGCCATTATCGATGACTTTTTTGTAGGCGTCCATAAAAGCCATTGGTGTTGGTTGACTTGTCTTAGGAAATTCTTTTTTCCTTTCAAGCCTTTCATAAAATTCGTCCTTTGTAATATCAACTGAATCTAAAAAATCTTCTTCTCCAAAGGTTACGTGAAGGGGAACAACAATTAAATCTTTCTTAATATTTTCTTCGACGTCGCAAGTTGATCCTACAATTATTTTTACTGACATATACTTCCTCACAATTATATTAAAAACTTTTTACTTATACTATAATCATATTAAAATTTTTATTTTTTAAGAAAATATGATTCTTTAATTAATTTTTACATATTTAACATCTTTTGCAAATTTTAGTATAAAGAAAAGTCCACTAGGTGTCAACATAGACATAGGGCATCTATAATATGTTAAAATACTATTGGAAAAAGACTTTGTTATTGGGAGATGATTTTATCAATAGATATTCAAAAATTACAAATAAGACTAAAAGAGAAATTGTTCTTTTAAAGGCAAGACCATGTAAATGGGGAAGGTGTGCTTTTTGCGATTATATTGAGGACAATGATAGAGATGATAAAAGAATTGATGAGATAAATTTTGAGGTTTTAAAAAATGTAAGTGGCGAATTTGGTGTACTAGAAGTTATTGACTCTGCATCGATTTTTGAACTCACAGAAAATACTTTAAGGGAAATAAAAAAAGTTGTAGAAGAAAAAAATATTAAAAGATTATTTTTTGAAGCTCACTGGATTTATAGAAATAGACTTGATGAAATCAGAAACTTTTTTAGGGTGCCAATTACATTTAAAATTGGCGTAGAAACTTTTGACAATGACTTTAGAGAAGGAGTCTTAAAAAAGGGTGCGAATTTTAAAGATTATAAAGAGGTGCAAAAATACTTTGACTCTCCCTGTGTAATGGTGGGAATAAAGGGTCAGACAAAGGAAATGATAGATAGAGATATGGAAATCATAAAAAATTTCTCCCATGCAACTGTGAATATTTTTATGAATAATTCAACTGAAATAAAAAGAGATGAAGAACTTGTAAAATGGTTTGTAGAAAAATATAGATACCTTGAGGATGATCCTCGTGTAGATATTTTATTTGAAATAACAGATTTTGGCGTGGGTTGATAGTATCAAAATTACGCAAGTTATTAGGATTTTAAAAATATTTATAAAGACTTCCTAGATAAATTACAATTATTAAAAAATAATTAGAATTTACGTGAAATATTTTGCAAATACAATAAAAATCCCGATGGATTTTCCATCGGGTTATTTTTGAGGATATTTTATTTTAGATAAATAACATTGACACCATGTCTTGTACATGAAGTGGTGCTTCTGGGCCAACAGGAAGTCCCAACAGATACCATACAATCATTAGTGCTGTCCAACCTACTAGGAAACACATTGAATATGGAAGCATCATTGATGTAAGAGTTCCAAGCCCGGAGTCTTCGTCGTATTTTTGCATGAATACAACTATCATTGCAAAGTAAGACATAAGTGGTGTAATTATATTTGTTGAAGAGTCGCCAATTCTATATGCAACTTGTGTAAGGGCAGGTGATAGTCCAAGGTTGTACATCATTGGCACAAAAATTGGAGCCATAATTGCCCATTTTGCTGAGGCTGATCCCATAAATAAATTTAGAAAAGCTGAAAGCAAGATAAACATAATTAAAAGTGGAAGTCCCTTTAATTTAATCGATTCTAGGAAGTCCGCTCCGTTTTTTGCAAGGATTAGACCTAAGTTTGTTTCGTTAAAATAAGATACAAATTGTGCTGCAAAGAATGCAAGAACAAGGTATCCGCCCATGCCTTTCATTGCCTTTGTCATTGCCTCAACAAGGTCATGTGAAGTTTTTATAGTGCCAACAGTTTTGCCATAGGCAATTCCAGGAATCATAAATAGTAGCAACATTCCAGGAATAAGTCCGTGACCTAAGAAGAATTTAAGTGTCATTGCATTTTTACTTTCTTCGAAAGTTCTAAAAGGTGCATTAGCCGGGAACATTAAAAATGCCATAACTATTACAAATATTATAAAAGCTATAAGGGCATTTCTAAGACCCTTTCTTTCTAGGTCTGTAATAGGTGTTGAGTCTGCCTTATAAGATCCCTTATATTCTCCTAAGTTCTTTTCGACAATCTTATTAGTTACAATAGTTCCTATAATTGTAATTAAGAAAGTAGATACAAATAGGAAGTACCAGTTACAAGTAGCTGCAAGTGTTAAATCAATTCCTCCAGCCTTTAGTGCTTCGTTAGTAATATTTGTGAGAAGTGGATCTGTTGTGCCAAGCATTAAGTTTGCAGAGAAACCGCCACTTACGCCTGCAAAGGCTGCGGCAATACCAGCAAGTGGATGGCGACCAGCATTTGCAAAGATAAGAGCTCCTAGTGGAACTACTACTAAGTATCCAGCGTCAGATGCAATATTTGACATAACGCCGGCAAATACTACTGTTGCAGTTAAAAGTGTAGGGTTTACATTTGATAGAAGTCTTTTTAATGTAGCATCAAAAAGTCCACTATTTTCAGCGACTCCAACACCAAGCATAGCTACAAGAACTGTTCCCAAGGGAGCAAATCCTGTAAAGTTTTCTGTTGCAGAGTTAAAGATGTAAGCAAGTCCTTCCCAGTTAAGTAGGGAAACAGCTTCTTTAGTTACTTCTTCCTTAGCTTTTGCATCGAAATATGTAACACTCATGCCCGATTTAGCTGCAAAATATGATACTATGATTACGATTACACTGAGTATTGCAAAAATCATCGCAGGGTGAGGTAATTTATTGCCAATTCTTTCAACACCCTTTAAAAAACCACCGACGTCATTTTGGTCTCTAACTTTTTTCTTTTTCTCAACCATATATTCCTCCTTATTAATGAAAACAATATCCTCAATTTAATATTATAGTATTTATAAAATACTTGCAAGAATAAATTAAGATAATTACAATATTTATCAGTGCTGTAATAGATTAAACTATATTATCAATTTTATATATAGAAAAAATATATTTACAACAGGCTATAATCAAGTTAATTTGTTGGTTTGTGGAAGGATAAAGAATAAATTTATTTCACAATAGGATTACTTTATGCTAAAATATACTAATAAGGGAGGTAAGTTAATGAAAGAATATAGTTCCTTTGAAATACTTGGACCTATAATGGTTGGTCCATCTTCATCGCACACTGCAGGCGCTTGCAAGATAGCGAGAGTTGCAGCAAAAATCTGCCCAGAAGGTTATGAAAACGTAGAATTTTATTTACACGGTTCTTTTGCATATACATATAAGGGACATGGCACTGATAGGGCCCTCTTAGGTGGAATAATGGGTTTTAAAACTTATGATAGTTCTATTAGAAATGCTTATGAAATAGCAGATGAAAGAGGAATTAAGTACACTTTTATTCCTACAAATTTAGGAGAAGAATATCACCCTAATACTGTTAAAATTAAATTTAATTATAAAGATGGAAGTAGCGAATATGTAATCGGCTCCTCAATTGGCGGAGGGAACATGATCATTGTTGACATAAATGGAATAAAAGTTGAGTTTGATGGAAAATTCCCAACATTTTTATTCCAATACAATGAGCAAAAGGGTGTTATAGCTGAAGTTTCAACGGCATTAGCTGACGATAATTACAATATTGAATCTATTAACACCATTAAGGACGAGCTAACTGATATTGTTACTTTAACTGTTGAGTTAGACGAAAACGCTAACGAAAATCTAAAAAATAAATTGTTAAATAATTCCAGATATTTAACATCAAAATATGTGGAGGTTTAAATGTTAAATACTGCTAAGGAAATTATAGAAGTTTGTAAAAGTGAAGATCTTCACTTTTATGACTTAGTATTAAAGTCTGAAACAAAGAATCTTAGAATGTCTGAAGAGGATATGAAAAGCAAACTAAAAGAAATTTTAGAAGTTATGAAATCTTCATCTCATGAAACTTTAGATAAGGTTTATGAAACAGAGTATAAAATGATAGATGGTTTTGCAAAAAAAATGGAGGACTATCAAAAAGAAAAAGATCCTTTAACTAGTAAATTTCTAGTTAGGACTATGGCTATGGCCTTTTCCACATCTGAGACCAATGCAAATATGGGGATTATTGCAGCAGCGCCAACTGCTGGAAGTTCTGGTATTATGCCAGCAGCCTTAATGGCGGCAAGAGAAAAATATGGTCTAGATGATGATATTTTAATAAATGGACTCTTGACATCAATAGGAATAGGGCAAATTATTGGTAAATATGCTACATTCGCCGGTGCTGAAGGTGGATGCCAAGCTGAATGCGGTTCTGCCAGTGCAATGGCAGCAGCTGCACTAGTAGAAATGCTTGGCGGAAGCGTTGAAGAAGCACTAAATGCAGCCAGCATTACACTTATTAATGTAATGGGGCTCGCCTGTGATCCAATTGCAGGACTAGTAGAGTATCCATGTACTTTTAGAAATGCCTCAGGTGTTATAAATTCTTTTATATCAGCTGATATGGCTCTTGCAGGTATAAAATCTATTGTACCTTTTGACGAAGTTTGTCAAGCAATGGGCGAAGTAGGGCATCTACTACATGAATCAATTAGGGAGACTGGTCTTGGCGGACTAGCAGGTACAAAAACTGGGCAATGTATTAGGGCCAAGTTTTTGAATATTAAGGAGGATTAAAATGACAGAAAAAAAGAAAAAAATAGGTCTAATTCCTAGACTTATAATAGCTATTGCACTAGGTATTCTTGTTGGTCAATATTTGCCAGCATGGGTAACTAAAATTGCAATCACAATCTCTGGATTATTTGGAGCATTTTTAAATTTCATCATTCCATTGATGATCATTGCCTTTGTTTCTAAGGGTATTGCAGACTTATCAGAAGGTGCTGGAAAACTTTTGGGAGTAACAGTTGGACTTTCTTATATATCAACACTTATAGCAGGTTCACTATCTTATACAATGGCAAGAAACATATTCCCAAGTTTTATTAAACCAGAACTTGCAGAACAAGTTCAAAAAGCAACAGCAAATGAAATTAAACCATTCTTTGAAATTCCACTAGGAGCTTTCATTGATGTAACTGCAGCACTTGTACTTGCATTTATGTTAGGACTTACAGTTTCAGCATTAAGAACAAAGGGCAAGGGAGAAATATTCTACAAAGGAATTAACGAATTCAACGAAATTATAAATTTAGTATTAGCAAGATTTGTAATTCCTCTACTTCCATTCTTTATCTTTGGTAACTTCTGTAACTTATCATATTCAGGTTCAGTATTTGCAATTCTTGGTATATTCTGGAAGATATTCCTATGTATTATTATTTTGCACTTGCTATACATGGTTATTCTATTTACAGCAGCAGGAGGGTACACTGGAAGAAACCCTGTAAAATGTTTAAGAGCTGCAGTACCAGCATATTTAACAGCAGTAGGAACTCAATCTTCAGCTGCTACTATCCCTGTTAATGTTGCTTGTAACAGAAAAATGGGAGTAACAAGACAAATTAGAGAATTCTGTATCCCTCTATGTGCAACAGTTCACTTAGCTGGATCTATGATTACTTTAACAGCTTGTGTATTTACATTGCTTACAATGTTTAATATGGACCACTCTTTTGGACTAATTATTAAATTTATTGGTATCCTAGGAGTTGCAATGGTAGCAGCACCAGGAGCACCAGGAGGAGCAGTAATGAGTGCCCTTCCATTCTTACCAGTAGTTGGAATTGATTCATCAGGCACACTTGCTACAATCTTAATTTCACTATATTTAACTCAAGACTCTTTTGGTACAGCAGCCAATGTAACTGGCGACAATGCTATTTCTATGGCAGTTGAAAAAATTTACTACAAACACATTGTAAAGAAACCTATTCCAGAAGAAAACTTTGAGGAAGAAGCGAGAATAGAATTATAATTAAATAGCATATTTACCTAAAAAAAGCTATGCCCAAGGGTGTAGCTTTTTTTGCGTTAAAGATTTTTATGTAATAATATCTATTATAATAATGACAAAATATTGTGTATAATTTACTTAAAGGTTGGTGTGAGATGAAAACTGTACTTATAACTGGATCCTCAAGGGGAATAGGACGAGATATTGCAAAGAGGCTTGCAAAAGAAGAATACAGAATAATAATTAATTACAATAAGTCTGAAGATGAAGCAAAAAAATTAGAAAAAGAAATTAGAGAAATGGGCAAGGATGCCCTAGCAATAAAGGCAGATGTTACAAAATTTGCTGAAGTTGAAAAAATGTTTAATGAAGTTTCAAAGAGATTTAAAGGAGTAGACATATTGATAAACAATGCTGGGATTTCTAGCTATGCCCTTTTCCAAGACATTGATGAAAAAACTTGGGATGAAATATTTGATGTAAATGTAAAGGGAGTTTACAATGCTATTCACGCAGCTCTACCCTATATGTTAGAAAGACATTCTGGAAAAATTTTAAATATGTCTTCCATCTGGGGCATAGTTGGAGGCTCTATGGAAAGTCATTATTCGGCGACTAAGGGTGCCATAAATGCACTTACTAAGGCATTGGCACAGGAGTTGGGATACTCGGGCATAACAGTAAACGCCATTGCTCCAGGAGCTGTTGACACACCAATGACAAATAAAATTGGAGAAGAAAATTTATGTATTTTATCAGAAGATATACCTATGGGCAGACTTGCAACCACAGAAGAAATTGCCGAGCTAGTGGCATTTATAATTTCGGACAAAAATTCTTACATGACGGGTCAAATAATTTCGCCAAATGGTGGAATGATTGTATATTAATTAAGTTAGGAGAAATATGAAAATTTTATTTATTTATAATCCCAGTTCAGGCGATGAAAGTGGAAAAGAATTTATTGGAAAAATCAATGAAGAACTTAAAAAGTACTTTGATGAAATAATTTTAAAAGAAACAAAGAAAGCTGGCGATGGCACAAATTTTGTCGAAGAAGTGAAAAATGTTGACGCCATTGGAGTATATGGTGGCGATGGAACTGTAAATGAAGTTTTAATGGGAATGAATAAAATTTCTTCAAGGGCAAAACTTTTAATTTTGCCAGGAGGTACGGGAAATTTATTGGCAAAAAAATTAGAAATTCCAGAAGATAAAGTAAAGGCACTATTGTCCTTTGATTTTAAAAAGACAAAAAAGATAGATTTAGGAAAGGCAAATGACAAAGTTTTTAGCTTATTTGCATCTATTGGCGCAGTTCCAGAAGCAATTCACGAAGTATCTTCAGAGGAAAAATCAAAATTTGGAGGCTTTGCGTATATAAAAAAATCCATAGAAAAATTAACTTCATCTGAAGAATATAATCTAGAAGTAAAATCTAAGGGCGGGAATTATAGCGGCCCAGTGGATCACTTAATAGTTGCCCTTTCAAATAAAATAGGGAAATTAGAATTTACAAATAAAAATAAAAAAAGAGATAACGGAAATGCTGATTTATTTATTTTGACAAGTGATTCTATAAAAGACAGACTTGAGGTTTTAAAGGATTCAATTGCTGGAGAAGTTGAAGAAGGGGATAATGTTCTCCATTATACAATAAGGGAAGCAAAAATTTCATCTTTGGGTACAGAAGAGGTTATAATGGATATAGATGGGGATAGAGGACCTAGTTTACCAGTTGATATAAAAATTTTAAAGGAAGCAGTGGAAGTTTATATTCCAAACAGCAATTCTTAAATAGGGAATATAATGCATGTAATTAAAATACATTATATTATTTGTTATAATAATGATTATTAGATAAATAATATTAATAATTATATGGAGATATGACATTATGGAAAAAAGTGAAGTTAAAAATTATAAAATTAAGAATAAAAAAACTCTAAACCAGCAAGTTTATGAATCATTAAAACAAATGCTCTTAGATAACATTTTTGAAGTTGGGCAGAAGTTAAATGAGACGGATATTGCAGAAGCTTTAGGAGTGAGTGCAACTCCCGTAAGAGAAACTTTTAGAAGATTGGCTACAGAAGGATTTTTAGAGGTTATTCCATACAAAGGGGTTTATGTCAAGGAATTTTCTGAAAAGGAATTAATTGAAGTGTATGAATGCAGGCAAGCTTTAGAAAAGTTAGCTTTAGAGCTAGCAATGCCTAATATTTCTGAAGATGAAATTGATAATTTAATTGAAGAAATAGAAGAAAATACCAAGATTAATGATATTGATAGCAATGTTGATATGAGCAATAAGTTGCATAATTTTATTGTTGAGAAGTCAGGAAATAAACGATTAAAAAAATTGATAGGAAACTTGAATGATGTTTTAATAAGAGATAGAAATATTTCTGCTAGTGATAAAATAAGACGAAAGGAAATTTTAGAAGAACACTTAAATATTTTGAATGCTCTTAAAGAAAAAAATTTAGAACAAGCTAAAAAGTATTTACAGGATCATATAAAAAAAGGATGTTATTATATAATTAACAAGAAAAAGATTAACTAAATACACATTTAATGACAAAGTATGTTTTTATAAATACATTGTATCAAAAAAGGCGAGGAATTTTATTTTCTTTGCCTTTTTTTATTTTGAAATTTTTTAAAACAATTTATTTATTTTTTAAATTTATTATTGTAAAGCATTGAAAAAAGAATTATAATAGTACTAAGATAAAATATTCTATAGAAAATAGAAAATATAAAACGTGAGAGGGAGTATTTTTAATGAAAAAAATTTTGATGGGAAAGATAGCAGATAAATTAATTGACGTTAATTTAAAAATGAAAAAAGGAGAGAAGCTTTTAATTGTTACAGAACCAGACAAAATTAGTATAGCCGAGACAATAGCTGCATCTGCTTATAGAAAAGATATTGAACCAGTAATTACTATAATGATGCCGAGAGAGTTTGATAGTAATGAGCCACCAAAAATTATTGCAGAAGCGATGAAGGCTTCAGATGCTTTCTTATCTGTTGTAGGTAAATCTATAACACATACAAATGCTGTGAAAAAAGCTACTGAAAATGGAAGTAGAGGAATTGTTTTAACGCAATTTACTGAAGATATGATGATTCACGGAGGGATGGAATGTGATTTTGAAAAACAAGCACCTTTATGTAAAAAGGTTGCTAGTATGCTAGCAAATTCTAAAAAAATTCATTTAACAACTCCAATGGGAACAGATTTAACTTTTTCGGCTGAAGGTAGACGAGGAAATTCTTTATATTGCATAGTTGAACCTGGTGAGTTTTCAACAGCACCGACAATTGAAGCCAACGTTTCTCCAATAGAAGGAACAGCGCAGGGAAAGATAGTCGCAGACGCTAGTGTACCATACATTGGAATAGGTTTATTAGAAGAGCCAATTGAATTTGAAGTTGTTGATGGATTCATTGTAGATATAAAAGGTGGCTATCAAGCAAAAATGTTATCAGATAATTTTAAGTCTATGAATGATCCTAACGTTTATAATATAGCAGAGCTAGGTATAGGTTTAAATCCAAAATGCAGTTTTGTTGGTTTAATGCTAGAAGATGAAGGTGTGTACGGTTCAGCTCATATAGGAATTGGAACTAGCGTGAACTTAGGTGGAACTTTAAAGGCAGCATGTCATTATGATGCAATAATGACAGGAGCTACAGTTGTTGCAGATGGAGTAGAAATATTAAAAGACGGGAAAATTGCTTTCTAAATGAAAGCTGTAAAGGAGGATTCTTATGTTTACAATTGAATTGAATATGTTTTATACTGCGACAATCGCGGTTTTAGTGTTACTATTAGGATCATTCGTTAAAAAGAGAATCTACATATTAGAGAAGTTTTGTATACCTGTTCCAGTTGTTGGTGGAATTATTTTTACAATTATAACTCTTTTAGGCTATATAACAAAAACATTTATGATAAAGTTTGATTTTACTTTAAGTGATTTTTTCATGCTTATTTTCTATACTAGCATAGGTTTTACAGCTAGTATACCTCTCCTTAAAAAAGCAGGTAAAGCAGCGATTGTGTTTTTAATTTTATCAAGCGTGCTTGTTATATTACAAAATGTTTGGGGTATTGTTGGATCATTAATAATAGGCGTAGATCCATTAGTTGGAGTTGCAACAGCATCTATACCAATGACAGGAGGACATGGAACTAGTGCTGCGTTTGCACCAGATCTAGTAAAATTAGGTTTAGAAACGGCAACTACAATAACCTTATCTGCGGCTACCTTTGGACTTGTTGCGGGAGCGTTAATAGGAGGTCCTGTGGGAAGATTTTTAATTGAGAAAAAGTCAAAAACTAAATCAGCAAGTGAAGAAGATAATATAATAGATTTTGAAACAACGATGAAAAATGATCTAACTATAAAGGGATTTAGAGAATCTGCTTATCTTATGTTAATATCAATTGGCTTAGGAACAATGCTATCAAAAATATTAAGTTTATCAGGGCTTAACTTTCCAGCTTCGGTAGGAGGAATGTTAGCATCTGCAGCTATTTTAAATCTCAATAATAATGAAAACAGATTTCATATACATCATTCCGAGCTGGAATTAATGGGGGACATTTCTTTATCTATCTTTTTAGCTATGAGTATGATGAAATTAAAGTTATGGGAGTTAGCTGATCTTGCTACACCTATGTTAATTTTACTATTTGGACAAGTCATTTTAATGGTTTTATTTGGAGTATTTTTAACATTTAAGTTTATGGGTGGCGACTACGATGCTTGTATAATTACAGCTGGTCATTGTGGATTTGGTCTTGGTGCTGTTCCTACAGCCATGGCAAACATGGACACTTTAAGTGAAAAATATGGATATTCTCCTAAGGCTTTTTTCTTAGTACCATTAATTGGAAGTTTATTTATTAATGTTGTTAATTCATTTGTAATAACGATTGCTATGAATATTGCAGCTAATTTATAAATACAGAAGACTATTTTTTATCTTAAATAAGATTATAAAATTAAAATAGACCATAATATTTTACACCATAATTTTTTATGGTGTATTTTTTGATATAATGTAATTAATATCTAAAAACTGAATTGAGGTGAAAAATGACTAAGATTTTATATGCTAAGGACTATGTGGAGAAAAAAAGTGATAGTTTAATTGAAAAAGTGAAAAAACTAAAATCTAAGCCAATTCTTTCTACTATAAGAGTGGGCGACGATTACGGCAGTATTGCCTATGAAAAGGGAATAAAAAAGACTGCGGATAAACTTGGCGTTGGTGTTGATTCTAATGAGTTTAAAGGGGATGCAAGTGAAGATGAAGTAATTGAAAGAATAAAAAAGTTAAATGATGATGATAAAGTTGGCGGAATAATTATTTTTAGACCTCTTCCTGAAAGTTTTGACGAAGAAAAAATATCTCTTACCATTGACCCAAAAAAAGATGTGGATTGTATGCACCCAATAAATAGGGCTAGAGTTTTTAGTGGCGATGTAAGCGGATTTATTCCTCTTGCACCAAAGGCTGCCTATGAACTTTTAAAGTTTTATGGTTATGAGTTAAGGGGAAAGGATACAGTTATTATCAATCACTCAAATGTTGTGGGGAAACCTCTTATGATGTATCTTTTAAGGGATCTTGCCACTGTTACAATATGTCATGTGGGGACAGTGGACCTTAAAAAGCACACAAGGGCAGCAGAGATAATTTTCACTGCAATGGGTCGTGCTGAAACTTTAGATGTAAGTTATTTTAACGAGGATGCAACTGTAATCGACATTGGCACGTCAAAAAATAGTGAAGGAAAATATAGGGGCGACCTCGACGAAAAATCTGTCGATGGAAAAATTAAAGCCTATTCTCCAGTGCCAGGTGGCATTGGAAGTATAACTAATCTTCTTTTAATTGAAAATGTAATAAATTTCTATGAATAAATTTTTGACTCTCTATTATGGAGAGTTTTTTATTTTTAAATTTGTTATAATGTAGGAAAGGAGAGAATAATGGTAACAAATAGAGTGATTTTAGTTAGACCCTACGCCTTTACTTTTAATAAAGAGACGGCAAGGGACAATATTTATCAGATTAGTCCAAAGAAAACTTCTGAAGATGAAATAAAAAGTTTTGCGTTAAGGGAATTTGATGATGCTGTTAGTCTTCTTCGCAAAAACAAAATTTATGTGGACGTGATTGAAGATTTTGACAAGACTACTCCTGATTCGATTTTTCCCAACAATGTCTTTGTAACTTTTCCAGGGAAAGTTTTTGTATCGGAAATGTATGCAGAAAACAGAAATAAAGAATATGATAAAATTTTGCCACAGCTTAAAAAAATCATTGATTACAATAGGGCTGAAGTAATTGATTTTAGAAACAAAGAGGGAAGAGTTTTAGAAGGAACTGGCGCTGTTGTAATAGATAGATGGAATAATATTTGCTATGGAAGTCTTTCAAAACGCTGTAACAAAGATGAATTTTTGAAATTTGCAAAGAGGTTTAATTTAAAGCCAGTTTATTTTAGATCTAGGGACAAAGGTGTAGATATTTACCACACAAATGTGCTAATGATGGTGGGAAAAAAGTTTGCAATAATTGCAGATAATTTGATTAGTGAAAATAGAGATGAAGTTTTAAAATCTCTAGGGGATTCTGGCAAGGAAATAATCTCTCTTACTGAAGATGAATTTAATAATTACGCAGGAAATTCAATTGAATTAAAGGGCGAGGACAAAAATATCCTCGTGATTTCAAAATCTGGATTTAACGCTTTGACTGATGAACACAAAAAGACAATTGAAAAATATGATTTTATTCTTCCAATTGATGTAGAAACTATCTCAAAATATGGTGGCGGTTCTATTAGGTGTATGATTGCAGAAAATTTTTTTGACTTAAGGGAGAAATAATTTGGATATATTAAGATGTTTGGGATTTATATTTGTGGCGCTTGGATTGACTTTAGGTATACCGAAAAATTTAAGGGATTATAGAGAAGATAAAAATTTGGAGAACTTCTTAGAATTATTTGGGCGAATTATTATGATTCCATCTGCAATAATCTTAGCAATAGGAGTTTTTGTTTGAATAAGTTAAAACTTTTTCGGCTAAATCACAATAATGACTTGTAATTAATGTATTTGCTTTAATTTACAAAAACAAGAAAGATTGTTATAATGTAAACAATTAGGGGGTGTTGATTTGCCAAAGAATGCAAGGGGTATTTCTGAAACGGTTATAAGGAGAATGCCAGTTTATCACAGGTATTTAAAAGAGTTAATAGACAGAGGAATTGAAAGAGTTTCTTCTAAAGAACTTAGTTATATCACTGGATTTAGTGCTTCGCAAATTAGACAGGACTTAAATAATTTTGGCGGATTTGGTCAACAAGGTTATGGCTATAACACAAAGGCGCTAAGGGAACAAGTGGATAAAATTCTTGGAATAGATAAAACTTACAATAGCATTGTCATAGGGGCTGGTAGACTTGGACAAGCAATTGCAAGGTACAAGGGCTTTAGAGATTCTGGTTTTAATGTTATTTCCCTCTTTGATATAAGGGAAGATATTGAAGATATAAGCGGAATTAAGGTAAGAAGTATTAAGTGTTTGGAAAAATACATAAGAGATGAGAAGGTTGAGGTTGCAATAATAACTGTGCCCAAGAAGTTTTGTGAAGATGTAGCAAAAAGAGCTATTGATGCAGGAGTAAAGGGAATCTGGAATTTTGCACCCTACGACTTAAAAGCGCCCGCTGGCGTAGCGGTTGAAAACATAAGGCTTAACGATTCACTTCTAACACTTTCTTATTTTATGAAAGAAATTAGCTGACCTATTATTTATTAATAGGTTTTTTATTTAGGGAGTTTAAATTTTAATGAAGATTGATTTTGATGGAAATTTTTTCATTATTAGTGAATTAGAGGAATTTGACCCAAGGGATGTTTTTACTTGTGGTCAAGCTTTTAGATGGTATGAAGAGGCTGATGGTTCTTTTACCTTTATTACTCATGGCAAAGTTGCCAATGCTAAAAAATTAGACGGTAAAATTTTATTAAAGGATGTGGATAAAAATTCCTTTGATGAAATTTTTTACAATTACTTTGACCTCGACAGGGATTATAAAAGGGTAATAGGGGAGCTTTCTAAGGACGATGTCATGAAAAGTGCAACGGAATATGGCAAGGGCATAAGAATTTTAAATCAAGACAAGTTTGAGACAATTATTTCTTTTATAATTTCTGCAAACAATCAAATACCAAGGATAAAAAAATCCATCGAAAAAATTTCTGAAATGTATGGGAAATTTTTAGGAGAAGATGAAAATAGAAAATATTTTTCTTTTCCAAGTGCTGAAGAACTTTCTAAGGCAAAGCCAGAGGACCTTCGTGAATTTGCAAGCGTTGGATTTCGCGACGTGAGAATTGTGGAAACGGCAAATTTAATAAATAGTGGAATTGTAAGTATTGATGAAATCGAAAAAATGAACTTAGAAGATGCAAGGGCTGCTCTTCAAGTTTTGCCGGGAGTTGGGCCAAAAGTTGCCGACTGCATTCTTCTCTTTGCCTTTGACAGAAAGGAGTCTTTTCCTGTGGATGTTTGGATAAAAAGAGTAATGGAAGAATTATACTTAAAAGAAGAAACACCAAAATCAAAAATTGCAATGCGAGGACGTGAAGTATTTGGCAAAAATGCAGGTTTTGCCAATCAATATTTATTTTATTATGGCAGAGAAAATAAAATAGGGAGGTAGCAATATGTTGGGAGTTTTTGTAAATGCAATAAGTGTTTTAGTCCTTGGACTTTTGGGCTCCTTTGTTGGCGACAAATTCCCAAAAAGTATTCAGGATTCAATAATGAAATTTTTGCCAGTTTGCGTACTAATTATTGGAGTGAGATCATCTTTGGAAGGAGAAATTATTGTCGTGATAATTTCCATAGTTCTAGGGGTTGCAATTGGCGAATTATTAAAAATAGATGACAGAATAAATAAATTTACGGACTTTATAAAAAACAGGTTTATAAATCCTGAGGACACAACATTTTCAGAAGGTTTTATAACTACAAGTTTAATATTTTGCGTTGGTTCAATGGGAATACTTGGATGTATTGATGCAGGAGTAAAGGGGGACAATGACATCCTATTTGCCAAGGCGGTTATGGATGGATTAACAGCATTTTTCTTTGCCACAACTTTTGGCAAGGGAGTATCTTTTTCTGCGATACCAGTTTTTATATATCAAGGTATTTTAGTGGTTCTGTCAGGATTTTTGCTTCCAGTATTTACTCCAGAAGTAGCAGCAAACTTGTCGGGAACAGGTGGCGTGATGATTATTGCCATTTGTTTTTATATGTTAAAACTTGTGGACTTTAAACTTGCGAACTTGACTCCAGCAATTTTTATTCCAATTATTTATGGTTTAATCTTAAAGTTCATGTAAAAAAGACTGAGTTGATATGCAATATATCATTTTGCTCAGTCTTTTTATTTTATTTTTTAAATATATCTAATTTTTCTATTCTGTCAAAGGCTTCGTTTATTTTATCCTTATTGACAGTTACTGCAATTCTTATAAATCCTTCGCCAGCTGGACCAAATGCCGATCCATTTATTAAATTCACATGTGCCTTTTCCAAAATTTCTTTTACAATTTCATCAGTAGTCATGCCAGGTATGGTAATTTTTGGAAAGATATAAAAGGTTCCCTTTGGTTTTAGGACTTCAACATAATTTAATTTTTTTAATCTGTCGTAAGCTAGATACATTCTCTCTTTATATTCCTCATAAAGTGGTGGACAAATTGTTTTTCTATTAGCTATGCCCATTGCACCAGCATACTGACAAATAGTTGGAACTGCATATACTATGTTTTCGTGGACGTAAGTCATTGCACTTATGAGATCTTTATGTGCTACTATGGCGCCAAGTCTCCATCCAGTCATTACATAATCCTTTGACATGGAAGAAATAGAAATTACATTTTTAAATTCTGGGTCGTAAGAAATCATTGGCTTGAATTTGCTTTCATAGGAATAGATTGTGTAGATATCATCGCAAATTACAATTAAATTATATTTTTTTGCCAACTCATAAATTTCTTTTAATGTTTCGTCGCTATACACTGAACCTGTTGGATTGTTTGGCGTATTAATTATTATTGCCTTAGTTTTTTTATTTATTAATTTTTCAATTTCCCTTGGCTCAATGTTAAACTCATTTTCAAACTTTGTTTCATATATAACTGGAACGCCACCTGCCATTTTTATTTGGTCTGGATAGACGCTAAAATAAGGCGAAGGCACAATTACTTCTTCGCCAGGGTTAAGAATTACTTCTAAAATTATATACATGGCTTCGGTGCCGGACATTGTTATTAAAATTTCTGATGGGTCGCATTTTACATCAAAATCTTCTTTGTAGGCTTTTGAAATTTCTTCTCTTAGACCAAGGTAGCCTTGAGGATTTTCGTAGTGAGTATGACCTGCGATTTGTGAATCGTAGGCTTCTTTTATAATCATCTCATGGGTCGTTAAATCAGGATCGCCTACACCAAAATTTATAAAATCAGGGTATTTGCTCAAATAGTTAACTGAATAAATGGACTCCTTAATGTCCTTGTATTTTTCTTGTATAAATTCCTTCATAAAAGCCTCCTTCATTAACTAATTAATAACTTATTTTAACAAATAATATTTTTTATTAAAAGTGATAATTTTAATTTCTTAAATATTTTATGGCTCTATGATATAATTAAATGGATATAAATAAAAGAATATAGGAGGAATCCTTTTGGATAAAATTTTAGTAAGACCAAATGGCCCACTAAAGGGCAATGTAAGAATATCAGGTGCAAAAAATGCTGCTCTACCAATACTTGCAGCTACAATACTTGGAACGGAAGAAATAATATTAGAAGATGTACCTGAACTCAAGGATGTTGAGATAATAACAGAAGTTTTGAGAAAATTAGGCCTCAAAATAAATAAAGAAGGAAATAGATTAATTATTGATCCAAGTGGACTTAATTCTTATAAAACAGATTATGAACTTATGAGCAAGATGAGGGCATCCTTTTTGGTAATGGGACCACTTCTTGCAAAATTAAACAAGGCATATAATTCTCTTCCAGGTGGATGTAACATTGGCTCAAGGCCAATAGACTTACACCTAAAGGGTTTTAGAGCCTTAGGTGCAAATATTGAAATGACTCATGGAGAAATAAAAGCTGAGTGCGAAAAATTAGTTGGCACGAAAATATATTTGGACTTCCCATCAGTTGGCGCAACTGAAAATATTATGACTGCTGCAGTTTTAGCTGAGGGAGAAACTGTAATGGAAAACTGTGCCATGGAACCGGAAATTGTCGACCTTGCAAACTTTTTAAATAAAATGGGTGCAAAGGTAATGGGAGCAGGCACTTCAACTATTAGAATTAGGGGAGTGGAAAAACTTGGAGGATGCACTCATCAGGTAATACCAGACAGAATTGAAGCAGGTACTTTTATGGTTGCCGCTGCAATCACTGGTGGCGACATTACAATAGAAAATGTTATTGTTTCTCACTTAAAACCAGTTATTGCAAAATTAGCGGAAACTGGTGCAAAAATTATTGAAAATGACGATAAGATTAGGGTAATTGGAACTAAAGAAATAAAACCAATTGAAATAAAAACTCTTCCTCATCCAGGATTTCCAACTGATTTGCAGGCACAATTTATGGCTCTATTAACTCAAGCTGATGGGCAATCTGCTATTATCGAAACAGTTTTCGAAAATAGATTTATGCACGCAGATGAACTAAAAAAAATGGGAGCAAAAATCAAAGTAGTAGATAGAGAAGCTATACTATTGGGTAAGAGTAAGCTATATGGATCCAAGGTTGCTGCGACAGATTTAAGAGCAGGAGCTGCGCTTATTCTCGCAGGATTAGTTTCTGAAGGTGAAACAGAAATTTCTGAAGTTCACCACATTGACAGAGGTTACGAAAAAATCGAAGAAAAATTTAGACGCCTTGGAGCTAATATAAGAAGAGTATAATAAAAAGAAAGGAAGATGATAATGAAGAAAAAAATAATTATAGCAATGCTTTTAGCACTTTCGCTTTTTATGGTAGCTTGTTCGAAAAAAGAAGATGCCAAGGCTGAAGGAAAGGTCTTAAAGGTTGCAGTTTCAGAAGACGCACAAACTCTTGAAACTAATGAATTAAACGACGACTATGCAGAAAATATATTAATTCAGGTTTACGACACTTTAGTAAAAAGAAATTCAAAGGGCGAACTTGTAAATTCTATTGCAGAGTCAATTGAGAATCCAGATCCGCAAAGTTTTAAGATAAAAATTAGGGATGGAGTTAAATTCTCCAATGGAGATCCACTTACTGTTGACGATGTAATATTTACTTTACAAAGAGCGGCAGCAAGTGAAAAGTTTAAATCTTTTTATGGAAAAATTGATCCTAATTCTTACAAAAAAGAAGATGATTTAACTTTCTCCTTTAAATTAACTGAACCAGATGCAGCTTTTTTGAACTCACTTTCACATCCAGCTGTTTCTATTTTGTCTAAAAAATATGTAGAAGGTGGAGCAGATCTTGCCAATGCACCAATGGGCACTGGACCTTTCGTATTAGATGAATGGGTTCAAAATGATCACGCAAACTTTTCTGTAAATAAAAATTATTGGGGTGATGCTCCAAAGATTTCTGGAATAGAAATGAAAGTAATACCAGAAGCTTCCCAAAGAATTATTGAACTTGAAAGTGGTGGAGTTGACCTTGCATATAAAGTAGATCCATCAGAAATTCCAAATATTGAAGAAAATAAGGATTTAAAACTTTATAGAAAATTAGATAATTCAGTTCATTTTATTGGATTTAACATGGACAAAGCTCCTTTTGACAAAAAAGAAGCTAGAGAAGCTATGGTAAATGCAATTGACATGAATTCAATTTTTGAAACTGTATATATGAATAGTGGAAAACTTGCTACAAGTGCAATTAATCCAAACTTTAAATACTCTATTGCAGATTCACTTAAACCAAATGTTGTGAATAAAGAAAGGGCAAAGGAACTTTTTGCAGCTGCAGGAATGGGCGAAGGGACAAATCTTTCCATTTATACATCCGACAACACTCAAAGGGTAAATGTGGCAACAATGATGCAAGCTCAACTCAAGGACTATGGCATTGGTCTTAATATACAAAGACTTGAATGGGGAGCATTTATAGATGCACTAAAGAACAAGGAACACAATATGTTTATCATGAGCTGGAATCCTTCAGTTGTTGATGCACATTATGAACTTTTTCAACCTTTCCATTCTTCAAATAAGGGTCAAGGACCAAACTATATGTACTTTGGAAATGAAGAACTTGATAATTTAATAAAAGAAGGTATTTCAACTATTGATGAAGGGAAGAGGGCTGACATCTATAAGAGGGCCCAAGAGCTTATCAATAAAGAGTATCCATGGTTATACATCTGCTATGGCGAAACAGTTGTTGCTGGCAATAAAAGAGTTGAAGGACTAGATCTTCTTCCAAAATATCCACAAGAACTTAAAGATGTAAATCTTTTAGAAAAATAATTTTTTAAATTCACCAAGGTATTCTTTGGTGAATTTTGTCTTTTCTACAAAAGAAAGGATTAGATATGACTAAATATATATTAAAGAGACTTTTAATATTAATACCGACGCTTTTAGGCGTAAGCTTTATAGTGTTTTCGCTTTTATATTTGTCGCCGGGAGATGCTGCTCTTGCAGTGGCAGGACCTAATGCAACTAAGGAAACTGTAGATGCAATAAGGGAAAGTTTGGGGCTAAATCAGCCCTTTATAGTTCAATATGGAAACTATTTAAAGAATTTAATTTTTCACTTTGACCTTGGCACAAGTTATCAATCAGGTAGATCTGTAACAGCTGCACTTATTAGAGTCTTTCCAACTACAATTAAACTTGCAAGTGGAGCTCTTGTTATTGCAGTAATTATGGGAATTGCCTTTGGCATAATTGCAGCTTTAAAGAAAAACACTTTTATAGACTCGATTATAACTGCCTTTGGCATGGTTGGACTTGCAATGCCAATTTTTTGGTCAGGGCTTTTGCTTATAATAGTATTTTCTACAAAATTAAAAATGCTTCCAGCATCGGGTTTTTCATCTTTAAAGCAGATGATATTGCCTTGGTTTGCCCTTGGATTTCAGTCTTCAGCAGTAATTATGAGGATGACAAGATCTGCAATGTTAGATGTACTTGACAAGGATTACATCAGGACTGCTTATGCAAAGGGACTTAGCAAGAGAAAAATAATTTTTGTCCATGCACTTAAGAACGCAATGATACCCGTTATAACTACTATTGGACTTCAAGCTGGTGGACTCCTTGGTGGAAGTATTTTGACAGAAACCATTTTCTCCATTCCTGGAATTGGAAGGCTAATGGTTGATTCTATAAAAACTCGGGATTATCCAATAATTCTTGGTGCAATTATGCTTATTGCAATAGTTTATTCTGTGATTTCAATTATTGTCGACATTCTCTATGGATTTATAAATCCAAGAATAAAGTCCGAGTACAAGTAGGTGAACTATGTTAAAGAGATTGAAAAACTTTTTTAAATATTACAGCAGAAATAAAATTGCAGTAATTGCCCTTGGAATTTTAATTCTATTAATTTTTGCGGCAATTTTTGCCGATGTACTTTCGCCCTATGATTATACAGAGCAGTTTCCTAAGGATAACTTTTTAAAACCAAGTAGTGCTCACTTAATGGGCACAGATAATTTTGGAAGAGATATTTTTTCAAGAGTCCTTCACGGAGCGAAGGTTTCTCTAAAAATTGGATTTACATCTGTAATAATTTCAACGATAATTGGAGTAATTATCGGTGCTTTTGCAGGTTACTACGAAGGAATTTTTGACTCTATAATCATGAGGGTAATGGATACAATTTTATCTATTCCACAACTTGTGCTTGCAATTGCCCTTGCAGCTGCGCTGGGTAACGGAATGAAAAATTTAATTTTAGCAGTTTCATTATCTTCTATACCAAGTTATGCAAGGATTGTGAGAAGTCAGGTAATGTCTGTTAAAAACTTGGAATACATTGAATCGGCTAGGTTGTCTGGTGTAAAAACTTTTAAATTAATTTTTGCGGAGATACTTCCCAATTGTTTTGCACCAATAATTGTGCAGGCAACTATTGGAGTTGGAACGGCGATTTTATCTGCAGCATCTCTTTCCTTTATAGGAATGGGAATTATGCCACCAGAAGCAGAATGGGGACAAATGCTTTCTGAAGGGAGAGCCTATATTAGAAATTATCCACACATAACTTTATTTCCGGGTCTTGCCATTGCCATTACAATTTTAGTTTTAAATATTGTGGGCGATGCTCTTAGAGATGCCTTTGATCCAAAGTTCAGGAGGTAGTATGTTATTAGAAATAAAAAATCTTGAAGTTTTTTTCAAAAGCTCTCAAGGTATAGTAAAAGCTGTCAACAAAGTTAATATAAATACACGCGATGGGATGACAACTGCCATAGTTGGCGAAAGTGGTTCGGGAAAATCTGTAACTTCCCTTGCCATAATGGGTCTAATTGACAAATCATCTTTGGAAAAGATTTCTGGTGAAATAAATTTTGAAGGGAAAAATCTTTTGGAATTTTCTCCAGAAGAACTTAGAAAAATTAGGGGAAAGGAAATATCCATGATTTTTCAGGAACCAATGACTTCACTCAACCCTGCATTAAAAATTGGCTATCAAATGTCTGAAGTTTATAGAACTCATTTTAATATAGATAAAAAAACTGCTAAGGAAAAATCCCTTGAGATGATTAAAAAAGTTGAAATAAATAGAGCAGAAGATGTCTACAATTTATATCCTCACGAACTTTCTGGAGGAATGCGACAGAGAATTATGATTGCCATGGCACTTTCTGCATCGCCAAAACTTTTAATAGCAGATGAACCTACAACTGCTCTTGATGTTACTATTCAAAAGGAAGTTTTGGAGCTAATGAAAAAATTAAAGGAAGACATGAACACTTCTATAATTTTCATAACTCACGACCTTGGTGTAGTATCTGATATTGCCGATTATGTAAATGTAATGTATGCAGGGAAAATGGTGGAAAGAGCAAGGGCAGAAGATATTTTTAATGAACCACTTCATCCTTATACTAGGGGACTTATCAAGGCTATACCTACTGTATATAAAAAGAAAGAGGAGCTTTACACAATTAGAGGTTCAGTGCCAAATCCAATTAACTTGCCTGATTGTTGCTACTTCTGCGACAGATGTGACGAGAAGATGAAAATTTGTGAAGAAAAAGTTCCAGAGGAAATTGACATCGACGGTCACAAAGTTAGTTGTTTCTTGTATAGGTGATATTATGGATAAAACAATTTTAGAAGTAAAAAACTTAAATAAAGAATTTAAAATAAACGGCGGCGAAGTTTTAAGGGCAGTAAAGGATATTTCCTTTGATTTAAAAACATCTCATACCCTTGGCATAGTTGGCGAAAGTGGCTCAGGAAAATCTACTCTTGCGAGATGTATTATGGGTCTTTATCCCGACGCAAAGGGCGAGATAATTTATAATGGAAAAAATATTTTAAAAGAAAACCAAAGGGAGCTAAAGGAATATCGAAAAAAAGTGCAGATGATTTTTCAAGACCCCTATTCCTCTCTTAATCCAAGAAAAAAATGCAAAGATATAATTGCATCGGGTATAAGAAATTTAGTGGGCGAAAGGGATAAAAATAAAATTCACAAAAAAGTTATGGAAACTATGGAAATTTGCGGGCTTTCAGAATATCACGCTGAGAGATATCCTCACGAATTTTCTGGAGGACAAAGGCAGAGGATTTCTATTGCAAGGGCTCTTGCAGTAGATCCAAAAATAATTGTGGCAGATGAACCCACTTCTGCATTAGATGTTTCCATTCAAGCACAAATAATAAACTTGATGGAAGATTTGCAAAGAGATCTTGGTCTTAGTATGATTTTCATTTCTCACGATCTTTCAGTTGTAAGACATGTGGCGGAAGAAGTGCTTGTAATGTATCATGGCGAGTGTGTAGAGTACAATAAGTCAGAAGAAATTTTTGAAAATCCAAGAGAGGATTACACTAAAAAATTATTGGCATCAGTGCCAGGCAAGAATTTAGCAGAATTTGAAGATGTGTAGAAATTTTCTTTTGAGGGTATTATAATTAAATAGAGTAGATAAAACTGTAGGGTTCTACAGTTTTTTATTTTGGAGGTGAAAAGATGCTTAGTGATTACATAGAAGGCGATGAAAATTTGCTTGAAGATAATTCTTCCCTCGATGAAGATAAAAATAAAATTAAAATTTCATTAAAAATAAATGATGAATTTTTTGAAAAAGAAAATGAAATTGATGAAGATAATGAAAGTGAAAGAGAAATTTTATATAATAAAGAAAAGGAATCTTCACCTTTAAATAGCGAAGAATTTTTAGAACAAAGTCCTGAAGAAAATAATAGTTCCTACGACGAATATTATTTAGAGAGGATAGACGAAGTCCAAGAAATTTTGGAAGAAATTTGCGAGAGCATACCATCCTATGCCTATGAGCATCTAAATGGTGGTATAATTCTAACAGAAGAGGTTAAATATCACGAAGAATCTCGCAATGAAGATTTACTCATAATGGGCGAATACCAAAGGTCCGTGCTTGGCAATATGATAAAAATTTATTATGGCTCCTTTATGGAAATGTATAGATTTTCACCAAGGGAGATTTTAAAGGAAAAGCTAGAGGAAGTTTTGCTCCACGAGTTTACTCATCACTTGGAGTTTCTTGCAAATGAGTGGGGACTTGTAATTGAAGACAACAAATTTTTAGAAGAATATAGAAAAGGTAAAGCTAATGAATAAAATTTTAGGATATTTTTATAAGGGCTTGGGTAAATTTTTTGACCTAATCTTAACTTTTTTAATAGTAGTAGTAAATATTGCCGTGGATTTATTTTCTGCCATAAGGAAATTTTTCATATACGTCATATCCATGGGAGGTTGCCTAATAATATTAATATTTTTAAATCCCTTTGCATGGGTGGGGATTGCTCGCAATAGATGGCTATCTACGATAATAATGCTCGCGATAATCGTGCCATTACTTGGAAATGTTTCAGAATCTTTTCTTAAATATATTCACTACATGGTAACTGAATTTTTCTACGATAGGGCAGACCATTATCTCCTTGGAAAAGAAAATGAATTTGAAAATATTTCGGGCTATGGAAGAGCATATTGGGAGAAAAAAGAGAGAGAAAGAATTAAACAAGAGGAAGAAAAGAGAAGGAGAAGAGAAGAAGAATTTAACCAAAGATTCAAAGAATTTGGCGGATTCACTTGGACAACTTTCGATGACTTTTCTCAGTTTGATGAATTTTTTAGACAAGCGGGCTATGGATACTACGACGATGAGAGTTCCAATTATGGCAATTATGGTAATTATGGAAATAGTTCGTCACAAGGGCAGGGATACGGATTTAAAGAACAATATGAAAGTGCCTGCGACACTCTCGGCGTAAATTATTCTGCAGACAAATATGAAATTAAACTTGCATACAGAAAAATGGCAAAAAAATATCACCCAGATCTAAATAAAGAAGAGGGAGCAAAGGAAAAATTTCAAAAAATAAATGCAGCCTATGAATTTTTAAATGACTCAAATATTGAGATGTATAAAAAAATGAGCGGCGTAAATTAAAAAAGGACCGAGATGGTCCTTTTCTTGTATAAAGAATTCTATTTGGTTATTTTATTTAATTATTTCTCTTGCCATGTCATAATATTCATTTACATCCATTTTTTCTCCTGCAATAAGGGAATATTGGATACCCTTGTATTGAAAAATTAGATGTTTTGAAACAGATTCTGTTCTTTCATTTGAACCAAAGGCTAGGTTAAAGAAGGGATCCTTTTTTGATCTTTCAAGCTCTTCTGGAGTTGCATCTTTTTCATCTGCTAGGACTAAATTTTCAAGTCTTGAATAATAAACTGGCACTCCATTAATATCTCTCATTTCCTTATAAGGTTGTTCTGAAATTGGTTCTGAAGTTTCTGGATATTTATCAATAAAAAGTTCTATTTTTTCCCCATTTTCATTTTTATAAGTTACGTCAAGAGTCTTTCTTTTATTTAATTTTGAACCAGCATCATCAATATCTGCAAGATCAGCCAAAGTTATGCCATCAAATTTATATGAGCCTAAGCTTTCTGGTACTTCTGCGTCAATGCCTGTTTCCTTTTCAGCCTTTGCCACATCAGTATAATTTGTATAATCATAATATGAATTTGAAGATCCAATCGATCCAGTAATTTTTCCTGCTGCAAAAACTCCAATTGAAAGTACAAGCGTAGCTAAAGCTACTAATATAAATCTTTTTTTCATTTTAAATTCTCCTTTATCTTCCGTATACTTTAATTCTAAGTCGATTTTGTTTTTAAGGTAATCAGAAGGAGAAGAATTTTCTACACTTTCTCTTAATTTATTTTTTAAATATTCATCAAAATTATTCATAAATGTTCTCCTTCTCGCTAAAATTTTCGTTAAAATCTTGGCCTATTTTCATCAATTCTTTTTTCAAATTATTTCTAGCTCTAAATAGTCGCGACTTAACTGTGCCCTTAAAGGTCTTACAAATTTCTGCGATTTCTTCAATGGAAAAATCGTCGTAGTAAAAGAGAACTATAACTTCCCTTTCCTTTTGCTTTAATTTTAACAGTGCTTCTTCAATTTCTTTATTTAAAAGAAACTCATCTTCTCCACTTGAAACACTTTCTATATCTGCTTTATCTAAAACAAACTCGTCTGGAAATTCTCTCTTTTTCTTTTTATATTTTGTATAGCAAAAATTTTTTAGAATTGAAAAAACCCAAGGTCTTAGTTTATTAAAATTTGTGAGGCTATTTATATTTTTGTAAATAGATAAGAAGGTGTCCTGCAGTACATCTTCTGCATCGTCTTTGTTTCCCAGGATGAGAAGCGCAGTGCGATATAATATTAAATTGTACTCATTATAGAGGAGGTCAAAGGAATATTTATCACCATTTTTTAAGTTTTCAAAATTTTCTAGGGTAAAATTATTATCTTGAATCATTTTATCCTCCTTTGGATGCATCTACTTATAAGACTATTTAGGACGTAAAAAGGTTCATTTTTTAAAAATTAAAAAAATCCCCACAAAAGTGGAGATTTAATTTAAAGTTTTGTCAGAGATCCAACCATTTATATTTTCGCCTGAAACTGTACTTTTAACTTCTACATGGCACCAAATTCTTTCGCCCTGTTCAATTTTTGTCTCTAAGATGTAGAGTTCAGTTCCCTTATCCAAAATTTTTATTATTTCAGAATCAACGCTTGGTTCTCTCCTTAAATTTGCCTTTTCTGTTACTACATTTCTATAAGTGTGAAGGAGTTCTGAAGATTTTTTTGCCGTCTGTGCTGCATCTGTGTAGTCATTTTCCTTTTCAAAATTTTCCTTTTGAGCTTCGCTTTTGTTTAAATCAATTGCATTTTTGCTCTCAATTTCTTTTTTTAAAGTTGTCGCCTTTGCAGATTCAGGTACAACTTCAAGATAAGAATTTAAAAGTGAAAGTGCGTCACTAATTTTATTTTTTGTGTATAAATTTTTTACATTAGTTAAAATTATATTATCTATGGAAAGAAGCTTGTCCTGTGCTGAATTATAATTTTTTTCGTCTTCTTGGATTACTTTTTTAAAGTTATGGGCAGAGTCAATATAATTTTCATCCTTGTAAAATGCAATGCCCTTTTTATAAAATTCGTCAGATTGAACTAATTTTTTTAATTTTTCAATTTCATTTGAAATCTCGGGAGTTGTCTTTTCTTTTGTAGCTTCTTTGTAAATCTCAAGTGCTTCCTTATATTCGCCGCTTAGCGCTAAACTCCTTGCATCTTCAATTTTATTTTTGTTTCGAGAAATTGTTGCAAAATTAATTATAAATATAGAAATTATTGCCAAGATAAATATTAAAATTAGGGAAAAGAAGATAATTTTCCCTGAAAATCTCCTTGGCTTTTTTAAGCTCACGTCATTAGTCCTGTCGTTTTTTAGGCTCTCAATATTGGGGGCAATCTTTGATAAATTTGTTTGAGTTAAGTGAGTTTCCAATGTTTTTAAATTAATATCTGATGTGGATCTAGTATTTTCAATTACATTTAAAATTTTTGAATTTATAAGTGGTTCAGTCAAATTGTTTAACACAAAACTTTTATTTCTACCACAAAAATCACACTCGGTGTGTTCTTTTTCATTTATAAAGCCACAGGCGCAGCGCCAAAAATCAATTTGATTTTCTCCATAAGTTTTAATTCCATCTCCAAGGGTGTCCTTTATTTGTGCACGCTTTTTCTCTGGAATTACTGGAAGATTCATTTCATATTTTTTTTCAGGACAAGTTATAGTTTTGCCATCACAAGTGTATTTTGAGATGTAAATATCTATTGCCCTTGCATCATAGAACCTCTCGTCTAATAAAAAAGGATCTAAAAAATACCTAGTGTAAGGTTTGATATTTACTGATTGTGCGAAATAAAATTCTCTTCCGTTAAATAGGTAAGATTTTTCAATAGATTTAAACTTTACAGCAAATTCAATATTAGTTATATAAGAGTCTGTTGCATTTAATATATCAATTGCTATGGCAAAATCACCGCTAGTGAGTTCGGCATTGGCAATTTGAATTTTTTCATTTGTATTAAAGCTAAGTTTTGTGGGTAATGTTCTAAAAAAACTCATAAAGACTCCTTTCTATTATTTATTAATTAATTATAATCTACTTGAAAAATTTTTACAATATAGCTCTATTTACTAAATTACGCCTTTATCATATAATTTAATCATAGAAAAGGGGTGGAAGATGAATTTAAAAAGAAATTATATAGATATAAAGGACGAAAAAATTTTTTACCTAGAAAATGAAGGTAGATCAGACAAAAATATTTTATTTATACATGGAAATATGTACTCATCTTCTTGTTTTATAGAAGTCATTAAAAGTTTAAAGAATTACAATATTTTTGCACCAGATATGAGAGGATATGGAAATAGCTCTTACAACAACAAAATTACATCAATAGGTGATTTTGCATCAGACATAAAGGAATTTATTTTAAAACTTAATATAAATAATTTCACCATGGTTTCATGGTCTCTTGGAGCTGGAGTTGCTCTTGAACTTTCAAGGGATGAAGAAATTAAATATAGAATAAAAAATCAAATTTTACTGGCACCCTTTGGCTACGCACCCTTTAAAATTAATGGTGCAGACCTTCTCGCAAATAATTTTCAAGAATATTTGAGCAATTTTGATTTTATCAATCCTCAAAAAAACATGGAAATTTTAAAGGGACTAATGACCTTTAATATGAATTTAATTGAAGACAGTTTTGCAAGCATGGGCATGAAGGGCGATGAATTAAAAAAAGATAATATTAGAATTTTATTTAAAACCTTTATATACAATGTTAATATGCCAGGGCAGGAAGAATTTGAAAGAAATATAGATTCTGCAATTAAGCAGAGAAATTTAGAAGAAGTTGCAGAAATTTTAAGGGACTACAAATATTGTGGCGGCAAATTAAACACAAGGAGTGCGGTTTTGCATGGTTATGATGATAGAGTAATTTCATACATGGATGGAAGATTTTTGGCAGATGAATTGGGTTCAAAGTTTGAAAAATTAGATGATTGCGGGCATTCTGTCATGACTGATAAAAAGGATTTTGTAGTAAAAACAATAAAGAATTTTGTGGAGGAATAAATGAAAGTTTTATTAAGCGAAGGTATGGCGAGAAAATATGGCGATACAATAAGAAAATTAGGCTATGAAGTAATTGGCTACGACGAAAAAAATCCCAATGAAATTGAAGATTATGGCGAAGATATTTTAATTGGCGCTATTAATTTAGAAAATATGAATTATAAAAATCACAAAAATTTAAAGTATATATTTTTGACATCAGTGGGGATTGATTTTTTAGACTTAAATTACATTAGAGAAAAAGAAATAGTTTTATCCAACAACAACGGGGCATACGACGATCCTATTGCAGAGTGGATAGTCTATGGACTTCTTCAAATTGACAAGGAAGATAGAAAAAATATTGAAAATCAAAATAAAAAAATTTGGAAAAAGAGGAGTTTTTCCCACAACTTATATGGCAAAAAGGCTCTTTTCATGGGCACAGGTACAATTGCAATAGCTGGAGCAAAGAGATTAAGGGGCTTTGATATGGAGCTAAATGGATTTAATACAAGCGGTAGAAAAGTTGAACCCTTTGATAATGTCTATTCAATAGAGGAACTTGATGAAATTTTGCCACACATGGATTATATTATAATGTGCCTACCTGGAACAGAAAAGACTCATCACATACTAAACAAAGAACGTTTTGAAAAATTAAAAGAAGGCGTAGTAATAGTGAATATATCAAGGGGTGCAACAATAGATGAAAATGCACTTGTAGATGCAATTAAATCGGGCAAAATAAGGGGAGCGGCACTTGATGTATTTGAAGAAGAACCGCTAAGCAAGTCATCGCCACTTTGGGAAATGGAAAATGTCTACATCTATCCACATATTTCCTTCTCCTGTGAAGACTTGGGTAAAAGACAATTTGACACAGCCTATCAAAATCTAAAGGCATTAAAAAATGACGGAGATTTTAAAAATATAGTGGACTTCGACAAGGGATATTAAATTAGATAAAGAATTTGTGTTTATTTAAAGCAGTGTAAAATCTTTTGCACATAAATAGATATTTAAAATATTATATAAATTATGTTGCAAATTTTAGCAATTATGGATAAAAAAGAAGGGGAGCTTAAAAATATTTATGAAAGTAATATAAAGTAAAATAGTGTTAAATTCAAATTTATTTTCATCATAAAAAATCACCTATTTTCTTGTACTATCAAGGGTTAAATTGATTTTATGACTAAGTTCAGTTATAATTGTTTTAATAATGATAGCATTTAATCGGAATTTTGACAGATTTTGCCAAGACCTTATCCTACGGGATTAGGTTTTTTTATGGAGGTTTTATGAGTAATAAGAAATTTTATGTTACAACGCCAATTTATTATCCAAGTGATAATCTTCACATTGGTCATACTTACTGCACTGTGGCAGTTGATTGCGTTAAGAGATTTAAAAAAATTAAGGGCTATGATGTTTTCTTTACTACTGGTACAGATGAACATGGTCAAAAGATAGAAGAAAAGGCTAAGGAATGTGGCATGAAGCCAAAGGATTATGTCGATGGAATTGTAAAAAACATCAAAAAACTTTGGAAGACTATGGATATTGACTACGACTATTTTGTTAGATCCACTGATGAGGACCACGAAGAAGATGTTAAAAATATTTTCCAAAAACTTTATGACAAGGGAGATATTTATAAGGGCGAGTACGAAGGTTATTATTGCACTCCTTGTGAATCTTTTTGGACTGAGGCACAACTTGGCGAAAACAAAACTTGTCCTGACTGTGGAAGGGAAACTCAGTTAACTCACGAGGAATCTTATTTCTTTAGACTTTCTAAATATAAAGATAGACTTTTAAAATATTACGAGGAGCATCCTGAATTTATTGAGCCTGCCTTTAGAAAAAATGAAATGATAAAAAACTTCTTTGAAGGCAAGGATGGTCTTGAGGATCTTTCTGTATCTAGGTCTACTTTTGATTGGGGAGTTAAGGTTCCTTTTGACGACAAGCATGTTGTCTATGTGTGGATTGACGCTCTTGCTTGCTATTTGACAGCTATTGGTTATGGCACTGATAAGGAAAAATTTAATTCTTATTGGCCAGCTAGTGTCCATTTTGTTGGAAAGGAAATAATGAGATTCCACGTTATTATTTGGCCAGCTCTTTTAATGGCACTTGATTTACCGCTTCCCGATAAGGTTTTTGGTCACGGATGGATTTTATTTGACAACGACAAAATGAGCAAGTCTAAGGGAAATGTTATTTACCCTGAACCAATTATCAAGCTTTATGGCGTTGATGCTCTTAAATATTTTTTACTTCGTGAATTTTCTTTTGGTTCTGACGGTTCCTTTAATATTGAAAAATTTATGCAAAGACTTAACTCTGATTTGGCAAATGACCTTGGAAATCTTCTTTCAAGAACTGTTTCTATGATTGACAAATACAATAATGGTTTGATAGAAGACATGGGCGTAAGAGAAGATGTTGATGATGATTTGGAAAATCTCGCTGTTTCTGTTGTGGATGAAGTCGAAGCAGCAATGGAACACTATCAGTTTTCTGTTGCTCTTGAGTCAATTTGGAAATTAATTAGAAGATCCAATAAATATGTTGATGAAACTGAACCTTGGAAGCTAGCTAAAGATGAAGATAAAAAAGACAGACTTAACACTGTTTTATATAATTTGGCGGAAAGCTTAAGAATAGTTTCTGTTTTAATTTATCCTTTCATTAAGGATACTTCTATAAAGATTAGGGAGCAACTTGGTTTAAGTGATGAAATTAATTGGGAAGATTCAAGAGTCTTTGGTTTATTAGAAGACGGTACAAAGGTCAACAAGGGTGAAGTTATTTTCCCAAGACTTGATATTGAGGCTGAAATCGAAAGATTTAACGAAGAGAACACCGCTCTTTTAAAATCAAGAACTATGACTGAAGCTAAAGAAGAGGTTAAAGAAAGTATAAAAAAGGAAGTTAGTATAGAAGATTTTGCAAAACTTGATATAAGAGTTGCAGAAATTGTTGATGTTGAAGATCACCCTAATGCAGATAAGCTCTATGTTCTTAAATTAAAAATAGGAGATATGGATAGACAAATTGTTTCTGGAATTAAGGAATACTACAAAAAAGAAGATTTAGTTGGAAGAAAAATTTTAATGATTTTAAATCTAAAGCCAATTAAATTAAGAGGCGTTGAATCTAATGGCATGCTACTTGCAGCAGCAGATGACGAAGGAAATTTAACACTTGCATCAACTTTATCTGACATTAAATCGGGAGCAAAAATTAGTTAGGAGAAAATATGATAGATTCGCATGTACACTTAGATGATGAAGCTTTTGACGAGGATCGTGATGATTTAATTAAAGGTTTAAGTGAAAATGGAATAGAACTTGTAATAAATAATTCTTCAGACTTGCCATCTTCAGAAAGGTCAGTGGAATTGGCTAATAATTATGAAAATATTTACGCCGCCATTGGAGTGCATCCTCATGATGCGATAACCTATGACGATGATGTAGAAAAAAGGCTTATTGAGCTTTCAAGGGACAAAAAAGTTGTTGCAATTGGAGAAATTGGACTAGATTATCATTACGACAATTCACCGAGATATGTGCAAAGGGTAGTTTTTAAAAGACAAATTGAGCTTGCAGTGAGTTTAAAGAAAAACATTGTAATTCATTCTCGTGATGCAGCTAAGGATACCTTTGATATTTTAAAAGAAGCCCACGAAAAATATGATTTCAAAGCCTTGATTCATTGCTTTTCTCAATCTGTGGAAATGATGAGAGAATATATAAAAATGGGCGATTACATTGCCCTTGGCGGTGTAGTTACTTTTAAAAATGCAAAAACTCCTAAGGAAGTTGCAAAGGAAGTACCACTTGATAGACTACTTCTCGAAACAGATTGTCCATATATGACTCCAGTTCCTTATAGAGGAAAGAGAAATGAGCCAAAGTTTGTGAAATTCACTTGTCAATACATTGCTGACCTTAGACAAATGGAAGCATCTGAAATTGAAAAAATTACAGCAGAAAATACAAAGAGGTTTTTTGGAATATGAAAATGACAATTAAAGAAGTAATTGTCGCAGAGGGCCGTGATGATGAGATTGCTATCAAAAAGGCTGTGGATGCTGAGATTATCACAACTCATGGCTTTGCCTTTGGCAAAAAATTAATAAATCTTTTAAAAGAAATAGAAAAGAAAAAGGGAATAATCATCTTCACAGACTCAGATTATATGGGTTCTCAAATTAGAAAGAGAATTGCAGATGAAATTCCAAGTGCAAAACACGCCTACCTTTCTCAAAATGTTTCCACAAAGCATGGAGATATTGGAGTGGAAAATGCGTCGCCTGAAGAAATTTTAAAGGCATTAAAGGCGGCACGAGCTACAAAAACAAAGGTAGTCAGCGAATATACTATGAGTGATTTAATTGAAAATCGACTTATAAATTCTGATGATGCCAGCGCTAGACGTGAAAAACTTTCTGAAATCTTAAAAATAGGATATGGAAACGGAAAAAAGACTCTACACAAATTAAATTCCTTTGGGATTACAAGGGATGAATTTGAAGAGGCCATGAAGGAAGTGAATTCTTATAGATAGATTATATAAACCAAGCAAACTTTCAGAAATTCTTTCAAAGTATGGATTTAGATTTACAAAGTCCTTAGGACAAAACTTTTTAATAGATGGAAATATTGTCAGAAAAATTGCTGATGCAGCTGAAATAAGCGAAGAGGACAATGTACTTGAAATTGGTCCTGGAGTTGGAACTTTAACAGAAGAACTTGCCCTTCGTGCAAAAAAAGTTGTGGCAGTAGAGATTGACGAAAAGTTAAGAGAACTTCACAAGGAAACTCTTAATATAGAAAATGTAAAAGTAATCTACGGAGATTTCCTCGACTTAGATCTAAAAAAGCTAACAAAAGAAGAGTTTGGTGACGAGGGTTTTAAAGTAGTTGCAAACCTACCTTATTACGTTACAACACCTATAATAGAAAAGTTAATTTTAGCAAATGTAAATTTAATTTCCATTACAGTAATGGTACAAAAGGAAGTTGCAAAGAGACTTTCGGCGGAACCTGGCAGTAAGGATTATAGTTCACTATCTGTTTTTATAAATTATTACACAGATTGCAAGTATAAATTTCAAGTGCCAAGTTCAGTTTTTATGCCAAAGCCAAATGTTGACTCAGCTGTTGTCAACTTGAAAATGAAAAAAAGAGAAGAAGTGGATACGGAATTCTTATTTAAAGTTGTGCGTGCTTCCTTTACTACAAGGCGAAAGACTATTTTGAATTCTCTTTCCAATTCAAAATTAAATTACACTAAAGATGAAATAAAAAGGGCTCTTGAATTAAGTGGCATTGATGAAAGAAGAAGAGCAGAAACTCTTAATCTTGAAGAGTTTATTATTTTAAGTGTAAATTTTAAAAGTGTGGGGTAAATAAAAATGAATGATAAGTATATAGATGAAATTCCCAAAAAAATGGAGAAAGATATTTTTAATTTTAACAAGGAAGAGGATTTAATAGAAATAATTTCTCAAATATTCAAAGCTTTATCTGATCCGACAAGGATTAAGATTATTTATGCGCTCATGAATGGACCATTATGTGTATCTGATATTGCAATTTTACTTGATATGAGTCAATCTTCAATATCACATCAACTTGCACTTTTGAGGAACCAAAACTTAATAAAAGTGAAGAGAAAGGGCAGAAGAGCCTATTATTCATTAGACGATGAGCACGTCCTATGCATCTTTAAAGATGGATTAGACCATGCAAAGCATAAATTATAAGAATATTAAATGTTTGTAAATAATTTTAAATAATTTGATTCACTTATACTATTGGAGTATAATAAAAGAACTGATGAGGAGGAATAAAATGAGTAAAATAACAGTATATACAAGTAATACTTGTCCTTATTGCACAATGGCAAAGGACTATTTAAAAGAAAGAGAAGTTGAATTCGAAGAAAAGAATGTTCAAACTGACAAAGAAGCAAGAAATGAATTAATGGCAATGGGATACACTGGAGTACCAGTAATCTGCGTTGGCGACGAACAAATTGTTGGATTTGATAAAAACAGATTAGATGAATTAATTAAATAATTTTTTGAAATTAGAAGTAAAATAGATGCTGAAAGGCATCTATTTTTTTGGGAGTGAAGATGAATTTAGTATCAGTATTTTTTATTGGAGTTGGGCTTTCTATGGATGCCTTTGCAGCAGCAATATGTAAGGGGCTTTCCACAAAGAAAAATTTTTTAGAAAAGTCTTTTGTGATTGCACTGTTTTTTGGAGTTTTCCAAGCAATAATGCCCTATATAGGTTATTTATTGGGTTCAATTTTTGCGGAAAAGCTTCAAGCTGTGGATCACTGGATAGCTTTTGTACTTTTGTCAATTATTGGGGTTAATATGATAAGAGAATCAAAAGACAAAACCTGTGAATTTGAAGAAGATAGACTAGATTTTAAAAATTTATTAATGCTTGCCATTGCAACATCAATTGATGCACTTGCAGTTGGAGTGTCCTTTGCTTTTTTGAAAATAAAAATATATCTTGCGGTTTTTGTAATTGGTATTACAACTTTCGTAATTTCATTTTTGGGAGTGAGAATAGGAAGAGTTTTTGGAATTGCTTTAAAGGACAAGGCACAAGTAGCAGGTGGATTAATACTTATTCTACTGGGATTAAAGATTTTAGTGGAACACCTTGGACTTATTACATTTTAATTATTATAATTTCATAGAAATCATTTTAAATATAAAATATCTGTTGGAGAATAAATCTATAGCAGATATTTTTGTTTGCGAATATTGCTCATATAAAAATAATCCTAAGCCAAAAAAAATATTACCTAAATACAAAAAGTGAAATTATAAATTTGTCTGCTTAAAAAAATGATTTTATCTTACTTGAAATTGAGAATAAAAATTTTAACTTTCAATAAATAAGGCGATTTATTAATTATCATATTATATATAACAGCTCTTTTATAAAACAATTACAAGTACAAAAAATTTATAAAACATAAAAATAAATTTTATTTATTTTAGAGAAAAATCAAAGTTTCATATAGTCAAAGATTTTGCTTCAAAAATTAAATTTTCTAAAAAAATAAATTATAATTAACTCTTTTTTTAACAAATGTAATTATAATTAAAAAATAGTTAAATATTTTTTATTTTAGTTGAATAAATAAAAAGGGTTTCCTTTATTTTACTCATTTTTTCATGTATAATTAACTTAGAAAAGATTTAGATTAATTAATCATACATAGATATTTTAATTGAATTAATCCTAGGTCTTTGTTATAATAATCTTAAAAGCTGGAATGGATTCCGCAATATGAAACCACATTGGGAGGTGTTATAATGTTAGGAGATGTTACTCTTACCCTTGGAGAAGCCTTTGGTGTAGCATTGACAGGACTTACAGTAGTATTCTTGGCCCTTATTTCTTTGTTAATAGCAATAATGATAATTAGTAAAGTAGTTGGCGGTATACAAGGTAAACAAGAGCCAAATCAAAGTGCAGCGCCTGCGAAAGCAGTACCGCAAAAGAAAGTAGTTGATAATTCAATGGATCCTGCGCTATTAGCAGCAATCATTGGAGCTATTAGCATGGAAGAAAGATCAAGAGTTGAAAGTTTTAGAATTGTTTCTATAAACGAAAAAAAATAAATTATTTTAAATTATTCTATTATTTATGAAAAGGAGAAATTAATGAAATATCAAGTTAAAGTAGATGGAAAAGTTTTTGAAGTAGAAGTAGAAAAAGTTGGCGCTGGTTACCAAACACTTACACCAGGATCACTTACATCAGCACCAGTTCAAGCTGCACCCGTAGCTCCTCAAGCTCCAGCAGCACCAGCTCCTCAAGCAGCACCTGCACCAGCTCCTCAAGCTCCAGCAGCACCTGTGGCATCAGGCGGAAGTGGAGATGTAATTTCACCAATGCCAGGAACTGTTCTTAAAATAAATGTTAAAGATGGAGATACTGTAGGAGCAGGAGATGTAATTCTTATTCTTGAAGCTATGAAGATGGAAAATGAAATCGTAGCTCCATGTGCTGGAAAAGTAACACTTAACGTAAAAGCGGGAGAAACAGTAGATACTGACGCATTACTAGCAAGTGTTCAATAATAGGAGGTCGAAATATGTTATTAGAAACATTACAAGGGATTCTTGGTGAATCAGGGTTTGCAGCATTACAGTGGCAAAATGTAGTAATGTTTATCGTATCTTTTATTCTTATTTATTTAGCAATAAAAAAAGAATTTGAACCACTATTATTACTCCCAATTGCCTTTGGTATGCTTTTAAGAAATTTACCATTAGCAGGCTTAATGGAAGTTGGAGATCCATGGCAAAGCTCTGGAGTTTTAGCTATTATGTATAACGGAGTTAAGTCAAACTTATTCCCATGTCTAATTTTTATGGGCGTAGGAGCAATGACTGACTTTGGACCACTTATTGCTAATCCAATTTCATTACTTTTAGGTTCAGCAGCACAATTTGGTATTTACGTTGCATTTATCGTAGCTGTAAAACTTGGATTTACTGGACCAGAAGCAGCATCAATTGGTATTATCGGTGGAGCAGATGGACCTACAGCTATATTTACAACATCTCAACTTGCACCACATCTATTAGCACCAATTGCAGTAGCAGCTTATTCATACATGGCACTTATTCCAATGATTCAACCGCCTATTATGAAGGCACTTACTACTGAAAAAGAAAGAAAAACTGTTATGACATCACTAAGAAAGGTATCTAAACTAGAAAAAATAATTTTCCCAGTTGTAGTAGTACTTTTCACATCACTACTTCTTCCAGACGTAGCACCACTTCTTGGTATGCTTATGCTTGGAAATCTATTTAAGGAATCAGGAGTAGTTAATAGATTATCTGACACTGTACAAAATGCGTTAATGAATATTGTTACTATTATGCTTGGTACAACAGTAGGAGCAACAGCAGACGGAACAACTTTCCTACAACCTGCAACTATTAAAATTATTGCTCTAGGACTTATGGCATTCTGCTTTGCAACAGCAGGCGGTGTTATTTTTGGAAAAATTTTATACATTGTAACAGGTGGTAAAATCAATCCGCTTATTGGATCAGCTGGTGTATCAGCAGTTCCAATGGCAGCACGTGTATCACAAGTTGAAGGTAGAAAATATAATCCTACTAACTTCTTACTAATGCACGCAATGGGACCTAATGTTGCGGGAGTTATTGGCTCAGCCGTAGCAGCAGGTGTATTCTTAATATTATTTAGTCATTAATTAATTTATTCAGCTCCACCGTGGGCTGAATATTTATGCAATCAAGTTATATTTAACAAAAGGAGGTTTTAACTTGAGTAAAGTAATGAAACTTAAAGACGCCATAGCAAAGTATGTTGAAGATGGCGATGTAATTTCACTAGGGGGATTTACAACTAATAGGAAGCCTTACGCAGCAGTAAATGAAATTTTGCGTCAAGGTCAAAAGGATTTTATCGTTGAAGCAGGACCTGCAGGAGGAGACTGGGACACATTAATTGGAGCAGGCAGAGTAAAGGCATACATAAATTGCTATACTGCTAACTCAGGATACACAAATGTTTCAAGAAGATTTAGAGCAGCAGTTGAAAAGGGAGAACTTCTTATGGAAGACTATTCTCAAGATGTTGAAATGCAAAGAATTCACGCAGCTGCACTTGGTCTTCCATACTTACCATGTAGATTGATGATGGGTTCAAGTTTAGTTGACGAATGGGGAATATCTAAAGAAGAAAGACAAAAGATTGACAAACTTCCAGATGACAAATTTATATATGTAGAAAACCCATTCAAAAAAGGCGAAAAACTTGTTGCAGCACCAGTTCCTGAAATTGACACTGCAATAATCCACGTACAAATGGCTTCTCCAGATGGAACTACAAGGATTCTTGGAAACACATTCCATGATGTTGACATTGCAATTGCAGCTAGAAAAGTTATTGTAACTTGCGAAGAACTTGTTTCTGACGAATACATCAAAAACTTTGATGCAGCTGACAACAAAATCCCAGGATTCTGTGTTGACGCAGTAGTTCACGTACCATTTGGAGCTCACCCTTCACAATGTTATGAATATTATGATTACGATGCTGATTTCTACAAGATGTACAATGTTAAATCAAAGACAGAGGAAGATTTCAACGCATTCTTAGATGAATGGGTTTATGGTGTTGAAGATCATGATGCATACCTTAACAAACTTGGAGCTACAAGAATAATTGGTCTTAGAAATGTTCCAGGATTTGGTTACGCAACAGACGTACTAAAGAAGGGAGAAGAAAAATAATGGCTAGATACGATAATTATACAAATAAGGAAATGCAAGCAGTAACAATTGCTAGACAAATTAAGAATGGTCAAATAGCAATTGTTGGAACAGGACTACCTCTAATTGGCGCTTCTCTTGCAAAAGCAGTTTACGCTCCTGACTGTTATCTAATCGTAGAATCAGGACTTATGGATTGTGACCCAATTGAAGTTCCAAGATCCGTTGGTGACAATAGATTTATGGCACATTGTGGAGTTCACTGGACAAATGCAACTTATGTTGGTTTCCAAGCTAATGAATGGAGACATGACAAGAAGAGAATGATCGCATTTATCGGTGGAGCTCAAATCGACCCATTTGGAAATGTTAACTCAACTGTAATTGGCGATTATCATCACCCTAAGACTAGATTTACTGGTTCAGGTGGAGCTAATGGTATTGCAACTTATGTAAATACTATTATCATGATGCAACATGAAAAAAGAAGATTTATAGAAAAAGTTGATTATATTACTTCTCCTGGTTGGATAGATGGTCCTGGTGGAAGAACTAGAGTAGGTATTCCTGAAAATGTTGGACCACAAATGGTTGTAACAGATAAGGGTATATTAAAATTTGATGAAGATACTAAGAGAATGTATCTTGCTGGATATTATCCTTCTTCTTCACCAGAAGATGTTCTTGAAAACACAGGATTCGATATTGATGTGTCTCGTGCAGTTGAACTTGAAGCACCAGACGAAAATGTAATTAAATTAATAAGAGAAGAAATAGATCCAGGCGAAGCTTTCATTAAGAGACCTGTAGAATAATAAGGAGGACTTATGACTCAATATTCACTTGCTTCATATTTTCAAAATATGAAGACAATTGGAAAGCCATTAAAAGCAGTTGATGAAGACAATTTTAATCAATTAAGAGAAATTGAAGAAGAAATTAGAGAGTTTGCAGAAAAAGCTCTTGCTGCTGGAAAACCAGATGAAAAAGTAAATGAACGTGGTGAAATGACAGCACTTCAAAGAATTGCTGATCTCATCGATGAAGGTACATGGTGTCCACTTAACACTATTTACAACCCTGGAGATAATGACCACGGCACAACTGGTGTTATTAAAGGACTTGCAAAAGTCGATGATAGATGGGTATATATTGTTGCTAGCGACAACAAAAAGCTTGCAGGTGCATGGATTGCTGGACAAGCTGATGACCTTTTAAGAGCATCAGATACAGCTGAAAGACTTAGAATTCCACTAGTTTATATACTAAATTGTTCAGGTGTAAAACTTGATGAACAAGAAAAAGTTTATCCAAATAGACGTGGAGGCGGTACTCCATTTTATAGAAATTCAAGACTTAACCAATGTGGCGTTCCAGTAATAGTTGGTATTTATGGTACTAACCCTGCTGGTGGTGGATATCACTCAATTTCACCTACAATTATAGTTGCACATAAGGATGCAAATATGGCTGTTGGTGGAGCTGGAATCCTTGGCGGTATGAATCCTAAGGGATATATCGATGAAGAAGGGGCAAATCAAATTGCAGATCAAACTGCAAATGCTAAAAAGACTACTCCTCCAGGATCAGTTGGAGTTCACTTTGCACAAACTGGTTTTATGAGAGAAGTATATGTTGAAGAAGAAGGAGTTCTTGAAGGAATTAGAAAATATCTTTCAATGCTTCCAAAATACCAAAGAGAATTCTTTAGAGTAGATGATCCAAAGAACCCGCTATACGATCCTAACGATATGTATTCACTAATTCCTCTTAACGGTAAAAAAGCTTACGATATTTATGATGTAATTGCTAGACTTTTTGACGGTTCTGAATTTATGGAATATAAAAAGGGTTACGGAAGAGAAATGGTAACTGGACTTGCAAAAGTTAATGGACTTTTAGTTGGTGTTGTAGCCAATGTACAAGGTCTATTGATGGGTTATCCAGAATACTACAATGATCCAAAGCATATTTCTATTGGTGGTAAACTTTATAGACAAGGTCTAATAAAGATGAATGAATTTGTAACACTTTGTGCTAGAGATAGACTTCCTATAATCTGGCTACAAGATACTACTGGTATTGATGTAGGCGATGATGCTGAAAAGGCTGAATTACTAGGACTTGGTCAATCACTTATTTATTCAATACAAAAATCTGATTTGCCACAATTGGAAATCACAATGAGAAAGGGAACTGCAGCTGCTCACTATGTACTTGGTGGACCACAAGGAAATGATACTAACGCATTTTCATTAGGAACTGCAGCTACTGAAATCAATGTAATGAATGGAGAAACTGCTGCTACTGCAATGTATTCTAGAAGACTTGCAAAGGATAAGAAAGCAGGAAAAGATCTTCAACCAACTATTGATAAGATGAATGAATTGATTCAAGATTATGCAGAAAAATCAAGACCATTCTCTTGTGCTAAATATGGTTTAGTTGATGAAGTTGTAAATATGAACCTTTTGAGAAATTATATAATTGCATTTACTGAAAGTGCATATCAAGATCCAGATTCAATTTGTCCAGTTCACCAAATGCTTACTCCAAGAATTATTAGAGATTACGACAGATTAAATAACATTAAATAATACAAAATATGACATTTTATTGGATAATCTGTAAAAGGATTATCCAATATTTTTATTGACTTCAAATTTGTTTACTATAAGTAAATTATACTTTTTAAAAGTAATAAATAGTAAAACATAAAAGCTCTTAAAACATTGAAAAATCAACTATCTTGGCTTGCTATTTTTGACAAAGATACATAATTATAGTAGAATTAAAAAGAGAAAGATATTTTTGTTAAATTAAAGAGGAGATTGTATGGCAGAAGCTATTTATACAATGGGAGTTGACATTGGCTCAACTGCTTCAAAGAGTATTATTTTAAAAGATGGTAAAGAAATTATTTCAACTTCAGTTATTGATGTAGGAGCTGGAACAAGTGGTCCATCAAGAACTATTAGTGAGACTCTTAAAAAGGCTAACATGAAGAAAGAAGACATTGCTTATGTTATGGCAACTGGTTATGGTAGAGCTGCTCTTGAAGAAGCTGACTTCCAAATGTCTGAACTCTCTTGTCACGCTAAGGGTGCTTACTTCTTATTTCCTAATGTTCGCACAATTATTGATATCGGTGGGCAAGATGCCAAGGCTTTAAAAATTGGAGACAATGGTATGCTTGAAAACTTCGTTATGAATGACAAATGTGCCGCAGGGACTGGAAGGTTTTTAGATGTAATTGCAAAGGTTCTTGAAGTTGATGTTTCTAAACTTGAAGAGTTAGATAAATTGTCTACAAAAGATGTAACTATTTCTTCTACTTGCACTGTTTTTGCTGAATCTGAAGTTATTTCGCAACTTGCAAGTGGAACTAAGATTGAAGATATAGTAAAGGGGATTCACGACTCCATTGCTGCAAGAGTTGGCTCTCTTGCAAAAAGAGTTGGATTAAATGATGACGTAGTATTCACAGGTGGCGTTGCTCTTAACAAGGGTATGGTTAGAGCTCTTGAAGAAAACACTGGTCATAAAATATTGACTTCACCACTATGTCAGCTAAATGGTGCATTAGGAGCAGCGCTATTTGGATATCAAAAATGTAAATTGCAAAAATTAAAAGAAGAAAAGGCTAATGTATAATTTATTTTAGGAGGTAAACTATGGCTGAACAAATTCAAAAAATACCTGGTAAAAAACCAAGACCAATCGAAGGACATATCCCAGCAGCTCAAGCTCTAAGAAATGTTGTTGATAGAGTTTATGGAGCAGCATGGGATGCAAAAAAAAGAGGAGAACTAGTTGGATGGTCATCATCTAAATTCCCTATTGAACTTGCAAAGGCTTTTGGATTACACGCAGTATATCCAGAAAACCATGCAGCTACTACTGCAGCTAAAAAAGACGGACTAAGACTTTGTCAAGCTGCTGAAGATATGGGATACGATAACGACATTTGTGGTTACGCAAGAATTTCACTTGCTTATGCAGCTGGAGAACCAACTGACTCAAGAAAGATGCCACAACCAGATTTTGTACTTTGCTGTAACAATATCTGTAACATGATGACTAAATGGTATGAAAACATTGCAAGAATGCACAACATTCCAATGATAATGATCGACATTCCTTTCCAAAATACTGTTGATGTTCCTGAAGAAAAAGTTGATTATTTAATGGGACAATTTGAATACGCTATTCACCAACTTGAAAAATTAACTGGAAAGAAATTTGATGAAAAGAAATTCGAAGAAGCTTGTAAAATTGCCAATAGAACAGCTGCTGCATGGCTTAAAGCTTGTTCTTACATGGCTTATCAACCATCTCCACTTTCTGGATTTGACCTATTCAACCACATGGCAGATATAGTTGCTGCAAGATGTGAAATTGATGCAGCTGAAGGATTTGAACTTCTAGCAGCTGAATATGAGCAATCAGTTAAAGAAGGAACTTCTACTTGGGAATATCCTGAAGAACATAGAATTTTATTTGAAGGAATTCCTTGCTGGCCAGGACTTAGACATTTGTTTGAACCACTAAAACAAAATGGAGTTAATGTAACTGCAGTTGTATACGCACCTGCATTTGGATTCCAATACACTACTGTTAGAGAAATGGCTGCAGCTTACTGTAAGGCACCTTGTTCAGTATGTATCGAAGATGGTGTTGAATGGAGAGAAACAATGGCAAAAGAAAATGGAGTTTCTGGAGCACTTGTTAATTACAACAGATCATGTAAACCATGGTCAGGAGCAATGCCTGAAATCGAAAGAAGATGGAGAGAAGACCTTGATATTCCAGTAGTTCACTTTGATGGAGACCAAGCTGATGAAAGGAACTTCTCACAAGAACAATACAAGACTAGAGTTCAAGGTTTAGTAGAAATTATGAATGAAAGAAAAGCTGATAGAATTGCTAAAGGCGAAGAAATCTACACTAATTTCGAAAACACTAAAGAAACTGACTGGTCTAAGACTACAATTTAATTGAGGTGCAAAATGACTGATATAAAAGAATTATTAAAAGAATTTAAATATATTGCAGAAAACGGAAGAGAACAAATTGACAAATACCTTGCTGAAGGCAAAAAAGTTGTTGGTGTATTCCCTTACTACGCACCTGAAGAAATTATTTATGCAGGTGGACTTGTACCTTACGGAGTATGGGGAGGTCAAGGTCCAATTGATAAGGCCAAAGAATATTTCCCAACATTCTATTATTCACTAGCTCTTAGATGTTTGGAAATGGGTCTTGACGGATCTCTTGATGGACTTAGCGCATCAATGATCACAACTCTTGATGACACTTTAAGACCATTCTCTCAAAACTATAAAGTTTCTGTTGGTAGAAAAATTCCAATGGTATTTTTAAACCATGCACAACATAGAAAAGAAGATTTTGGTAAAATATACAATGCAAAAATTTTTAAACAAGCTGCAAAAAGATTAGAAGAAATTTGTGATGTTAAAATTACAGATGAAAATCTAAAGAAAGCTTTTGAAGTTTACAATGAAAATAGAGCTCTAAAGAGAGAATTCATCAAACTAGTTGGAGATCATTCAAAGACTATAAAAGCATCTGACAGATGTAATGTTTTAAAATCTTCTTACCATATGCTAAAAGATGAACACAATAAAATGCTTAAAGAACTTGTAGAAGCATTAAAGGCAATGCCAAAAGAAGAATGTACAGGACCAAGAGTAGTAACTTCTGGTATTATCACTGACAACCCAGCACTTCTTGAAGTTCTTGACAACTTTAATATTTGTGTAGTAGCAGATGACGTTGCAAGTGAATCAAGAGGACTTAAAGTTGATGTTGATACATCAATTGAAGATCCATACATGGCTCTAGCTGATCAATTTGCAAGAATGGATGAAGACCCAATTCTTTACGATCCAGATATTTGGAAAAGACCAAAATATGTTGTCGACCTAGCAATTGATAATAATGCTGATGGATGTCTAGTATTTATGATGACATTTAACGATACAGAAGAAATGGAATATCCATCACTTAAGAATGCTTACGAAAAAGCTGGCATTCCTCTAATTAAAATGGGTTATGACCAACAAATGACTGACTTTGGTCAAGCTAAAACTCAACTTGAAACATTTAGCGAAATGGTTGAACTTAACAGAATGTAATAAAAATAAAAATAGATTTTGACGCCGAGTAATCGGCGTTTTTTTATTGTTTTTAAACTTTACATTTCATTTGTTATAATAAAAGATATAGAAAAATTTTTAGGATTAAAATAGAAATAAATTTGGAGAGAAGGTTGAAATGGAAATATTAATTTTAAAAGAAAGAGATATTTTAGAGGCTGTAAATATAAAGGACATTATTGAGGCAGACAAAGAGGCGCTAAAAAATTATAGTGAAGGAAAGTGCGACATTCCTCTTAGGACTATAATTGACGTTGATAAAAAAAGTTCTAGCACGGCAATTTTTATGCCAGGCTATGTGGAAGATAAGAATGCCCTTGGAATGAAAATAATCGACATATATCCACAAAATATTGAAAGGGGCTTAGTAACATCGCCATCAACTATGATCTTAATAGATAAAGAAAATGGATTTGTAAAGGCAATTTTAGATGGAACGATTTTGACTAGGCTTCGCACAGGAGCAGTATCAGGTGCCGCTACGGAAATTTTATCAAATAAGGATGCAAATAAATTTTTGCTCATAGGAACTGGAGGACAAGCAGAAACGCAACTTGAAGCAGTCCTAGCAGTTAGACCAATTGAAAAAGCATATGTATATGATTTGAATTTTGAAAGAGCAAAAGAATTTGCAAAAAACATGGAGGAAAAATTAAGAGATTACAGCGCAAAAATTATTGCAATAGAAAAAACTGAAGAAGTAATAGAAGATGTTGATGTCATTACAACTGTTACTACTTCAAAAAAGCCAGTCTTTGATGGCAAAAAAGTTAAGAAAGGAGTTCATGTAAATGGAGTTGGCTCCTACACCCCTGATATGCAAGAGACTCCAGAAGATTTTTTAATTCGCGCCGATAAAATTTTTACGGACACAAAGGAAGGAGTTTTAAAGGAGTCAGGCGATGTAATAATTCCAATTAAATCGGGAATATTAAAAAGAGAGAAAGTTTCACACGAACTTGGAAATTTAATTTTAGGTAGAGAAATTGGAAGAACAAGTGAAAATGAAATCACTTGGTTTAAAACAGTTGGATTTGCAGGGCTTGATTTGGTAGCAGCAGAAAAAATTTATGAACTAGCAGTAGAAAAAAACATTGGTACAAAAATAGAAATGTGATTTTGAATATTAAAAAAGCTGTCACTTATGTGGCAGCTCTTTTTTTTAAAACTGCTGCTTAATAGCAACAGCTAAAAATAAATTTAATTATACTCTTTTAACAACAGTATTTTCTTCGAATGCTCTTTCGTCAAATTTTTCCATACCAGCAGGTACTTCAACTTCCATTATGTTATTTTTTCTGAAAGCATACATGTCAATTTCCTTGATGTTTTTAGGTAATTTAATTTCTTCAAGTTTATTTTTGTAGAAAGCACTTACGCCGATAAATTCAACTGAATCAGGAATATCAATTTCTCCAATTTCGTTTAAAGAAAAAGCATTGTCGCCAATGTATTCTAAGTTTTTAGGCAACTTAACATCAGTTAATTTGTTTCTGTAAAATACATAAGCATCAATTTTTTTAACTGAATCAGGAATTTCTACTTCAGTTAAATTGTTAACTCCAAAAGCTTCATATTGAATTTCTTCAACAGTATCTGGAATTACAATAGAGTTAAGTTTTCTTCTGAAAAAGCATTGTTCTCCAATAACTCTAATTTTAGTTCCATCTGGGCCTTCCGCAGGCACTACAATATCAAATAATTCTTCGTTTTTGATTTTGTCTTTGCCCTTTCTTGTCATTCCTTTAAGCACATCGCCATCAAATATAAAATCGTCAAACTCCCAAGATTTTTCCATAATATGTATCCCCCTCCACATAAATTTTTCTTAATTACATTATAACATAGTGGCGAGAATTTATAAAGGAAGGTTGTAAAATAGAGAAAGGATAAACATTTTTCAAAAATAAAAAGAAGTTTTTTACTAAAAGTTTGAATTAAATAAAATATGTTACGAAATATAAATAATAGATTGTTTTATTGGGTAATATTAATATAGAAAAAGAATTTGAATGTAATTCGTGTCAAGGATAGCTAAAATTTAAAATATTTTAAGGGAAAAGGTAGTCCTCATTTGACTACATAAAAATTTATTGTTATACTTTATTAAAGTATAAAATCGTGAAATATTAGTGGAATAATATTTAAAAGGAGGAAAAAAATGGCAAATAAAAACTTTTTTGAAGAAATGATGGATATGCAAAAAAATATTTTTGAAAACCAAAAGGAAGCTTACAACAAATTCATGGAATCTTTTAAGTTCGGAGACTTTAAACCCTTTGGTGCAAATATGTTTTTGAATAACTTTAAAAATCCAATGGAATTTTTTAATAATTACAAAGAAATTAATGAAAAATTCCAAGATAATTTTAAAGAATTTTTTTCACAAGTTCCAGGATATGAAGATTCATTGGAAAGCTACAAAAAAAATATGGAATTTTTAAATAAACTTTATTTTGCATATGACGATTTTTACAAGGATTTAGACCTTGTAGCTGCACAAAATAAATTAATTGAATTGTTTGAATTGTATAGCGATGAATTAGTTGAAATGTCTAAAAAATATTTCTATAAATTAATTCCAGATAGCTATTACAGAATTCTTGAAAACTTTAATTTGGAAAAATTCATTAAACCAGTTATTGAAAATTCAAAGAGATCTATTGACTTTTATGAGAATGCTGTAAAAAGTAGACCAGAACTTTTAGTGTCAGATGTAAAAGATTTTTATCAAGGAATTTTAGATAAGATTTTTGAAATGCCAACTATTGGTGTAAGTCCTGAAGAAAAGGAAAAATCAAAAAGAGAATTGCAAAATTATCTTGACCTTGAACTTAAACTTTTAGATTTCAATTTGTTCCTTGAAAAGAAAAATCAAGAAACAGCATTAAAGGCACAAAGAGCTTATATTGATGGACTTGAAACTGAAGCTTCATTAGAAGATTTTGCAGATTTTTACAAATTCTATATGGACAATTTTAAGAAAGCTTACGCAGAACTCGTTAATTCAGAAGAATATAAAGAAAAAGCACAAGAAATTTTAGATATAGTTGAAAAAAATAAAGAGGCATATAAGGAAAGACTTGTTGAAAAATTAGCAGATTTTCCAATTGCAACTGAAAAGGATGCAGAAAATTTAACTAGTGAAGTTGAGGGACTAACTAAGAAATTTGATGACGAAAAAAGAGCTAAAACAAGCTTAGAAAGAAAAGTTACTAAGATTAAAACAGATTCTGAAAAGGAAATCAAGGCTCTTAAAGAAGAAGTAGAAAAATTAAAAGAAGAAAATGCAAAGAAAAAAGTAGAAGCTGATGAAGCAGTTAAAAAGGAAATCGAAGAATTAAAGAAAGAAATAGCTGCTCTTAAAAAAAATAAGTAAAATAATTGAATAGAAAATAAAAATCTTCTCCTAAAAAGTCTGTGGAATATTCTGCAGACTTTTTTGTTTTTAAATTTATATTTTAATAAAAAGTTTTATTAAAAGACATAATGAAAAGTCAATAATTATTAGAGAAACTTGTAAAGAGATAATGCTGGTAGTGATTTTGAAGATATTGGTAAAATACGCAATAATTTTGCTTTAGAAAATAAATTAATAGAGCTTGATAAACCTATTTTTTAAAAGGTAGTTTGTTTTATGAGAATTTATCGAAAAACAATAAATAATTATTGAGAAACATAAAATAACGTGGTATATTTATGAAAAGGGAGGCAATTATGAAATCACTTAGAGTTAAATTTATAAAGTCACTTTTAATCATTGCAATTGTAATTTTGGCTGCGGCATCCTATGGAATTTTTAAATTTGCAAAGGTCATGGGAGAGATTTATCCAATGTTTATGAATATGAAATATCCAATGCTATTTTTGTGCGAAGGGATAATTTTGGCATTAATTTTTGCAATTTTATTTGGAATTTTTGCCCTAAAAAAATATGAAGTTGGAAGTATTTTTGAAAAGAAAATGCTTTTTGACCTTCAAGTCATTTCATTATGCTTTATTGGAATTTTTTTCCTTTCTATTCTTTCGATAATTTACACAAATTTTAACTTAGAGGGCTCAATTACAAATTTAATTTTCATAGGTTGTGGAATTCTATCCATGTTAATTGCACAAATTTTTCTTCTTCTATGCGATTTAATAAAAGAAGGCATTGCCTTAAAAGAAGAAAATGATCTTACTATTTGAGGTGCAGTATGGGAAAAATAATTGTTGATTTAGATGTTGAACTTGCAAAAAATAAAATGTCTCTCACAGAATTATCTGATCGCGTGGGCATAACTATTGCAAATTTATCTATTTTAAAGACAAATAAGGCAAAGGCAATAAGATTTTCCACTCTTTCAGAAATTTGTAGAGTGTTAAATTGCGACGTAGGCGATATTTTAAGGTATCAAGGAGATAAAGATGAGTGATAAAAGTTTTAAAAAAGTTTTGATTTTAATGTTTGCAGTTTTTTTAGCTTTGATTCCTATTTTATTTTTACTTTCTGACAATAGAGAACAGTCTGTAAAAGAGGTGGAAAATGAGTTTAAAATTAAATTTCCATCTAGTGTAAAGAGAATTAGAGAACTAAGAAAAGAACCAAGTTTTCATGGAGATGGCGAGGCTGCAATTTTATTTTCAGTAGATAAAAATGATATTGACAAAATAAAAAGTGAACTAAAAGATTACAAAGTTACGAGGGATAGCTACAAAATTGATGTAATAGAAACGTGCTATAATAGTGTTAAGAAGAGGGGATTTGACACTTCAATAGATCTAAGTAATGAGAAATATTTTAAATCTACCAATGATAATAATTTATATGGAAATTACATTGCTCTTGTAATTGACAATGAGAAGTGCGAGATTTTATTTTTACAATGGGATACTTGATAAAAGACCATCATGGTCTTTTTATTTTATAATTTTATATTTTAACAAAAATTCTTCCACAGAGTAAAACATTGTTAAAAAATAATCTATTATTCAAATATAATCATTATGAGTTTTAAATTAGTTTTGAGGGGTATTTTTTATATGTAAGCTTTTTATGATGTATTAAATTAAAAATAAGGAGTGTATTATGAGTAGACCAAAAATTAATTTAGATAAAAAATACGAACTATTTATAGGTGGAGAATTTGTCCCAGGAGAAAGTGGAGAAATGCTTGATGTATATTGTCCAGCTGATGGCGAGCGTTTAGCTAGCATTACACAAGCATCTGAAAAGGATGTGGACAATGCAGTTAAGGCTGCTTGGGAAGGATTTAAAGAGTATAAAAAGACTAATAAATATGAAAGAGCAAAAATTTTAAATAAAATTGCAGATATAATTGACGAAAATGCTGAACATCTTGCAATGGTTGAGACATTAGACAATGGCAAGCCAATTAGAGAAACTCGAAATATAGATATTCCACTAGCATCTGAACACTTTAGATATTTTGCAGGTGCAATTTTAGCGGAAGAGGGAACTGCAAATGCAATTGATGAAAACACGCTTTCAATAGTTCTTCGTGAGCCACTTGGAGTTGTAGGTCAGATTATTCCATGGAATTTTCCATTTTTGATGGCAGCATGGAAATTATCTCCAGCTCTTGCAGCGGGAGATGCAGTTGTTATTAAACCATCTTCAACAACTTCTCTTTCACTTCTTGAATTAATGAAGCTAATTAAAGATGTTGTGCCAAAGGGAGTTATAAATGTTGTAACTGGATCTGGTTCAAAATCTGGCGAATATTTGCAACACCACAAGGGACTTTCTAAACTTGCCTTTACTGGTTCAACTGAAGTTGGGTACAAAATTGCAAGTGCTGCAGCAGAAGGACTAATTCCAGCGACACTAGAGCTTGGCGGAAAGTCAGCAAATATCTTTTTCGATGATTGCGACATGGATCTTGCAATAGATGGACTTGCTATGGGAATTTTGTTTAACCAAGGTCAAGTATGTTGTGCAGGTTCAAGAGTTTTTGTTCACGAAAATATTTACGATGAATTTATTGAAAGGGCAATTGAGAAATTCCAAAATATTAAAGTTGGACTTCCTTGGGAAGAAGATACTCAAGTAGGTGCACAAGTAAATAAAGCTCAAATTGAAAAAGTCTTAGGCTATGTTGAAATTGCTAAGAAAGAAGGAGCAACAATTGCCGTTGGTGGCGAAAAAGCTACAAAGAATGGTACAGAAAATGGATACTTTACAATGCCAACTCTTATAACAAATGTAAGGAACGACATGAAAGTTGCAAGAGACGAAATTTTTGGACCAGTTGCAGTTGTAATTAAGTTTAAAGATGAAGATGAAGTTATAAAAATGGCAAATGATTCAGATTATGGTCTTGCAGGTGCTGTTTGGACTAAGGACATCAATAAGGCAATTAGAGTTGCTAGAGGAATTGAAACTGGAAGAATGTGGGTTAACACTTATAACCAACTTCCAGCAGGAGCACCTTTTGGCGGATATAAAAAATCTGGTATAGGTAGAGAAAATCACAAGATGATGCTTGATGCTTATTCACAAGTTAAAAATATTTTTATAAATATTTCTGAAAAACCATCAGGACTTTATTAATACAAAATAAAAAGTAAAATTTAAATAAAGGGCTAGTAGTCTAAACTATTGGCCCTTTTAAAATGTTTGAATTTAATTTTAAAATCTTTTTCCTCATAAAAATATTTGGAGATTCATGATAAATATAATTATTAGTTATTTTATCGAAAATTTTAATCATAAAGCAACAAAATAATATGCAAAAAAAGATGCCAATTAATTTAATATAAAATTATAAAAATACTTTCACTTAATACTATACAAAAGTACAAAAAGTAAAGATTATGTGATAAAATAAAAATAAAATAAGTACAAAAAATAAAAATAGGAGTGATATCATGAGTATAGTTAAACCTTCAACCCTTCCGGGATTTATGGAACTACTCCCAAAAGACCAAATGCTTTTTAACGAGATGAGAGATATAATAAGAGAAAATTTTGAGAAGCACGGTTTTTTGCCAATAGATACGCCAGTTATAGAAAAATCTGAAGTTCTACTAGCAAAGGGTGGCGGAGAAACTGAAAAACAAATTTATAGATTTAGCAAGGGCGACACTGACATGAGTCTTAGATTTGACCTGACAGTTCCACTAGCTAGATACACTGCAGAACACATGAACGACTTGTCCTTTCCTTTTAAAAGATACCAAATAGGAAAAGTGTATAGAGGTGAAAAGGCTCAAAAGGGACGTTTTAGAGAGTTCTACCAATGTGATATTGACACAATTGGAATGGGAGAGTTGTCCCTTGTAAATGACGCAGAATTTCCAGTTGTAATATATCATACCTTTAAGGATTTAGGATTTACTGATTTTACAATTCACATTAACAATAGAAAAATTTTAAAGGGCTTTTTTGCTTCTCTTGGCATTGAAGACTCAATGAATGTTTTAAGAGTTGTGGATAAAATCGACAAAATTGGCGAAGAAAATGTGTTATCTGAGCTTACAGAACTTGGCGTTGACAAAGAATCTGGCGAAAAAATTCTAGATTTTATAAAAATTAAGGGAAGCGTAGACGAAATTATTAAATCATTAGAAGATTTAAAGATTGAGAATAAAATTTTCCTCGAAGGACTTGATGAAATAACACAAGTAATTGGTTATATGAGGGATTTTGGAATTGATGAAAATTGCTTTGACATAGATTTAAAAATTGCAAGGGGATTAGATTATTACACTGGAACGGTTTATGAAACTACCCTTGATAATTATCCAAAGATTGGCTCAGTTTGCTCTGGTGGAAGGTATGAAGACTTAGCAAGTTACTACACAGATAAAGTTCTTCCAGGAGTTGGACTTTCCATTGGACTTTCAAGACTTTTTTATCAGTTAAATGAAGCAAAGATTATTTCTAGTGAAGAAAAATCTTTAGTCGATCTTTTAATAATTCCAATGGATGATTGTATACATGACGGGATAAAACTACTAAGTGAACTAAGGGAAAAGGGACTAAAAGTTTCTGTGTATACAGAATTTGCGAAGCTAAAGAAAAAATTTAAGTATGCCGATCAAACTAAGGTTAACTATGTAATTGTTCTTGGCGAAGAAGAAGTAAAAAATAGAAGATACAGTTTAAAGAACATGAAGAGTGGAGAGCAAGTTGAAGTTTCTTTTGATGAATTAGTTGAAAAATTTAAAAATTAATTGGGACTAATTTTAATAAAATCCCAAATTATACAAGAAAAGCTGCAACTTTTGTTGCACTTTTTTTTATTTAAGATTAAAATAGGATAGAAGTTTGAAGAAATGAGATGAGATTTTGAAAAGAGAAGATATTAGAAATATAGCAATTATTGCCCATGTCGATCATGGCAAGACTACACTTGTAGATGCACTACTAAGACAATCAGGCATTTTTAGAGAAAATCAACAAGTAAATGACAGAGTTATGGACTCTAACGACATTGAAAGGGAAAGAGGTATTACTATCCTTTCCAAAAACACTGCCGTAAATCACAATGGTGTTAAGATTAACATAATTGATACTCCAGGACACGCTGACTTTGGGGGAGAAGTTGAACGTGTGTTAAAGATGGTTAATGGCGTTGTTTTATTAGTTGATGCCTTTGAAGGTCCAATGCCACAAACTAAATTTGTGTTGAAGAAAAGTTTTGAACTAAACCTTCCAGTAATTGTCTGCATAAACAAAGTTGATAGACCAGAAGCGAGACCACTTGATGTTGTAGATGAAGTTTTAGATTTATTTATTGAACTTGGTGCAGATGGCGACATATTGGACTGTCCTTTTGTATTTGCATCAGCAAAGCAAGGTGTGGCTGCACTTGATTTAGATGATAAGATGGAAAACATGGATCCACTTTTTGAAACTATTATAAAATACATTCCAGCACCAGAAAATAGAGACGACGAACCTTTTAAACTATTAATTTCAACAATTGACTACAATGAATATGTTGGAAGAATTGGCATTGGAAAAATTGAACAAGGCGTTATAAAAGAAAATGACAAACTTGTTAGAGTAAATAAATTAAAACCAGACTTCAAAGAAAATATTAAAATTGCACAAATTTATGAATTTGAAGGGCTAAATAGAGTAGAAGTTAACTCATCAAGATCTGGATCCATTGTTGCAGTTACAGGAATTGAGGGAATCAACATTGGAGATACTATTACATCAACTGAAGATACTGAAGGACTTGAATTTGTAAAAATTTCTGAGCCAACTATATCTATGAATTTTTCTGTAAACAATTCTCCTTTCGCAGGAAGAGTTGGAAAATTTTTGACATCAAGACAAATCAAGGCAAGACTTAATCGAGAACTGCAAACTGATGTAGGACTAAGAGTTGAAGAAACAGATACTACTGATTCTTTTAAGGTAAGTGGCAGAGGAGAACTTCATCTTTCTGTACTAATTGAAAATATGAGACGTGAAGGTTACGAATTTCAAGTTTCTAAACCACAAGTTCTTTATAAATATGACGAAAATGGTAAAAAGCTTGAACCAACTGAAAGAGTTACTATTGACGTAGATAGTGTTTACGCTGGATCTGTAATAGAAAAACTTGGAAGAAGAAAGGGCGAACTTGTAAACATAGTTGAACCTAATGGAGGTTATCAAAGACTTGAATTTATAATTCCTTCAAGAGGACTTATTGGTTATAGAACAGAATTTATGACTGATACAAAGGGAAGTGGAATTTTAAATTCTATATTCGAAGGTTATGTACCTTTTAAGGGCGAAATTCCAAGAAGAGTTAATGCGTCAATTGTATCCTTTGACACAGGTGTTGCGTCAACTTATGGACTTAACAATGCACAAGAACGTGGAACTTTATTTGTAGAACCAGGCGAAAATGTATATGAAGGTCAAGTTGTGGGCGAATCTCCAAAGGGAATTGAAATAGAAGTTTCCGTTACAAAGGCAAAGAAACAAACTAATGTCAGAGCTTCAGGTTCTGATGATGCCTTAAGACTTTCTCCAGTTAAAAAGATGAGTCTTGAAGAAGCGCTTGAATTTATAGAGGATGACGAATTAATAGAAATAACGCCAAATGAATTTAGACTTAGAAAGAAAATTTTAGATTCACAACAAAGATATAAATCAAAGAAAAACAAATAATAGAGGTGTTTAATGTTTAGTGCCTATTTTGGAATGTTAAAAAACTTTGCTCAGATATATTCTTTACTATTTATAGCAAATGTATTAATTTCAGCATTCATAGTTTTATACGACAATAAAAAGCCAGTTTCCACATTACTTTGGGTAATGGCGATAAACTTTTTGCCAGTAATAGGATTCATCTTATATCTATTTATAGGGCAGGACATTTCAAAATCTAAGATATTTGCTGGAAAAAGCATAGCCGATAAAATTTTGGAAAAGGAATCAGTGGCACAGCTTAAAGCAATAAAAGATGGGACCTTTGTCTACTCTAAGGAGAGGACAAAGAATCACGTTGACATGATTGAGATGTTTAATCGTGCAGAAGGGGAAATTCTTTACACAAATAATAGAGTAAAAAAATATAACGAAGGCAAAAGTAAATTTAAAGATTTATTCGAAGATTTGAAAAATGCAAAACATACAATTTATGTTCAGTATTATATTTATAAATCTGATGAGCTTTCCACTGAGTTTACAAATATATTAAAAGCAAAAGCAATAGAGGGCTTAGACGTCTATCTTTTAATTGACGGAATGGGCATTAGGAAAATGACACTAAGGGATAGAAAAGATTTAAGAAAAGCAGGAGTAAAGCTTGCAATATTCTTTCCAGGGGTTTTTTATAAAATTAACACTCACATGAATTATAGAAATCACAGAAAAATAGTAGTTATAGACAAGAGAATTGGCTATGTAGGTGGTTTTAATGTCGGCGATGAATATGTCTCAAAGGGGCCAATGGGATTTTGGAGAGACACACATCTTAGAATTGAAGGACCGGCAGTAAATGGACTTGCATGGAGATTTTTCTTAGATTTCAAATTTGCATCAGATGATTATACAAAGGGATTTACCACAGAACTTTTCCCTGAAATAGAAGATGGCATCGATATAAACATTGTTACAAGTGGACCAGACACTAAGGCAGACTCCATAAGAAATGGATACGAAAAGTTAATAACATCAGCTAGAAAGGAAGTATATATCCAAACGCCATACTTTGTGCCTGACGAAGGACTTTTAAAAGCCTTAAAGGTTGCGGCATTAAGTGGAGTTGAGGTTCATCTAATGTTTCCAAAAAAGAGAGATCATGTATTTGTACATTGGGCATCACTATCCTTTATGGGAGAACTTTTAAAATGGGGAGCACATGTATACCAATATGAAGGTGGATTTCTTCACGCAAAAGTAGTTATATCAGACGATTATCTAGCAAGTGTTGGTACTGCAAATTTTGACATAAGATCCTTTGAACTAAATTTTGAAGTAAATGCCTTTTTATATGATGAAGAATTAAATAAAAAATTAAAGGAAGACTTTAAAGAAGATTTAAAATCTTGTACAGAAATAACTCCAGAAATGTATAACAATAGGTCGAGATTCACAAAGTTTAGAGAGTCCATATCAAGACTATTGTCTCCGATTTTATAAAATGGAAATAGAAATAAATAGAAAAGATATAAAAAACCTTCGAATAAAAGTAGAAGATGGTATAATAAAGGTATCAGCACCAAAAAAAACAAGTGAAAGAGAAATAAAAAGTATTATAAAAAATAATTTAGATACAATTGAAAAACTAAAGGAAGAGGACTCTAGTAAAAGTAGATACAAAAACCACTTGTTTGGAGAAAAATTAGAGGCAAAATCTGAAAAAGAAATAGAAAAAATTTATCGCTTAGAACTAAAAAAAGTGCTAGAGGGTATTTTTGAAAAATACGAAAAAATCACGGGACTTTCGCCAAAAACAGTTCAAATACGAAAAATGAAAGTAAGATGGGGTACATGTTATCCAAAAAGTGGTAACATAAAGATAAATCTTTATCTTGCAGAAAGACCAATCGAACAAATTGAAGCAGTGGTGCTACACGAACTTGTGCATTTAAAATATTTTTATCACGACGAAAAATTTATTAGTGAGTGCAAAAAGTATATGCCAAATTATGAAGAAATTGAAAGAGAATTAAAGAGATAGGTGATAAAATGAAAAAAGCATTGAAAATATTAGCAATAATTGCGATAGTGATAATACTTATGAAACTTTTTAATATTTCAATATTTATTGGCAATCAAAAAGTTGATAAACACCTAATAATCCAAAGCATAAGAAATTTTAACCTTGGCGACCTCTTTGATAAAATATCAAATTTTTTAAGTGAGCTTGTATCTGGTATAAAAAAAGCAATAAATAGTTTATAAAATAGCACGCGTGTTGTGCTGTTGGGGCTCTACAATGTCTGTTGAAATAACGGACATTGTAGAGCTCTTTTAATTAAACTTAAAATATTGGGGGAGTAATCGCAAAAATTATAGAACATGTATCTGAATTTGGATTTCTCCATTTATGTTTTGTTCCTTTTTTTATGCGAACACTATCACCCTTTTCTAAAAGGTAAATATTGCTTTCTAAATGTAGTTCAATTTCTCCGAGAATGCATACAGCTACTTCCTCTCCTGCGTGAGAATTAAAATCCTCAGAATTTTTTTGATAGGATGCGAGTGTCATTTCACATAGTTGAATGTCACCTTTTAAATCGGGGCTTAAAAGATCATAACCTAGCTCGTATTCTTGACTTTTTGAAGATCCACTTCTAATTCTGATTCTATCATTTTTTCTTACAATTATTGTATTATTGATATCATCATCTACAAACAAGCTAAAGATTGGTACATTTAATGTCTTAGATATTAAATGTAGAGTATTTAAAGAAGGATTTGCTAGTCCTCTTTCTATTTGACTAAGCAAAGAAGAAGATACATTTATTTTTTCAGCAAGTTCTTTTATTGATAAATTTTTTTCTATTCTAATACTTTTTATTTTTTTTCCTAAATTTTTGATTTCTATTTTTATTCACCTCTCTATTTATATTTTAGCATAAAATAATTAATCAGTTGATAAAACAATAAAAATATTTTTTCACATAGTATTGCTTTATCACGTAACAAATAGTATAATTAAATTAAATTTAATCAAATTAAATATAATTTAACAAAAATTGAAAGGAGGATCAAGTGAATTTAAAAAAATTTATTAAAAAAGAACCAGTTTTAAGAGATGTGAAAGACTTAAAGGAAACAGTATGGATTAATCCCAATAAAATACTTTATGGGGATAAGGTGTGGCAAAATATTGACTTAGATGAGAGCGATATAAAAGATGCGGAAAAAAGATTACAAAGATTCGCTCCACTTATAGAAAAATATTTTGAAGATACTAAAGAGACCCATGGTATTATTGAATCTCCACTAAAAAAAATTCCCAAAATGGAGAAATTGTTAAAAAGAAGTACAAATTTTAGAGGCAGTTTGTATTTAAAAATGGATTCACACTTAGCTATTGCAGGTTCAGTTAAAGCAAGAGGAGGAATTTATGAAGTTCTTTATCATGCTGAGAAACTTGCACTAGATGAAGGATTTTTAACACTAGATGATGATTATAGAAAACTCGCAAGTGATGAATGCAGACGATTTTTTAAAAATTATACAATTCAAGTGGGGTCAACAGGTAATTTAGGACTTTCTATTGGTATAAGTTCAGCTGTCCTTGGATTTAATGTAGTTGTTCATATGTCTAGAGATGCGAAACAATGGAAAAAAGATTTACTTAGATCAAAAGGTGCAATAGTAGTTGAATATGATGGAGATTTTTCAAAAGCAGTTGAAGAAGGTAGAAATAAATCTAGCAAAGATCCAAATAGCTATTTTATAGATGATGAAAATTCTATAAATTTATTTTTAGGTTATGCAGTCGCTGCAAATAGATTAAAAAAGCAAATTAAAAGATGGAATATAGAAATTGATGAAGCCCATCCTTTATTTGTTTATATACCATGTGGAGTTGGGGGTTCACCAGGAGGGATAACTTTTGGACTAAAAAAAGTATTCGGAGATAAATGTCATATTTTCTTTATTGAGCCTACACATGCACCAAGTATGTTAATAGGAATGGCGACAGGACTTAATGAAAAAATAAGCGTTCAAGATTTTGGAATCGATGGAAAAACCGAAGCTGATGGTTTAGCGGTTGGTAGACCTTCAAGTTTTGTTGGAAAAGTAATGAAAAATATTTTATCAGGTATTTTTACAATTAATGATAATAAGCTATTTGATTATATGAGAGATTTAGATAAAAGTGAAAACATAAGAATTGAACCATCATCTTGCGCTGCATTTGAAGGACCAGTAAAACTTTTTGAATATGAAAATTGCAAGAAATATTTGGAGGAGAATAACTTGTTAGATAAAGTTGATAATATAACTCATATTTCATGGGCTACTGGAGGAAATCTAGTGCCTAAAGAAGTTATGGAAGAATATTTAAAAAGAACTTGAAAATTCGATATGATAGGAGAACAAAATGTTAGATTTGATATTTAAAAATGGAACAATAATCGATGGTAGTGGTAAAAAATCTTATAAAGGTGATGTTGGAATTAAGGATGGAAAAATTGTACTTAATTGTACAAATGTTGAATCGAAAGAAGAAATTGACATTGAAGGATTTGTAATAACACCAGGATTTATAGATGCTCATTCACATGGAGATTTAATTTTAGGAACTAAAGACGCAGCTTTATTTAAAATTACACAAGGGATAACCACTGAATATACTGGACAATGCGGTTTATCTATAGCACCAATTAAAGAAAAAAACTTAAGAGATATACAAAATATGCTGTCTATGGGGACTACCTTTTTCCCAAAGGAAATGAAAAACTGGGAGAAATTTTCAAACTTTATTAATTATGCAGATAGTCTAGACCTATACTTGAATAGTAAAATTTATGTAGGTCATAGTACATTAAGAATTTCTGTTATGGGCATGGAAAACAGACCAGCTACAAAATTAGAATTAGATAAAATGAAAGGAATTCTCAGAGAAGCTATGGAGTCGGGAGCAGCAGGTTTTTCTACTGGATTAATTTATACTCCATCAGTCTATGCTACTGAGGATGAAATTATAGAATTAGCAGAAGTAATTGAACCCTTTGATGGAATTTATGCTAGTCATATGCGAAATGAGTCCAATAAAATAGTAGAAGCAGTTAAAGAAACAATAAATGTAGGAAGACAGTCAGGTGTTAGAGTAGATATTTCACATCATAAAATGTTAGGAAGGCCAAATTGGGGAAAACAAAAAGAAACACTTAGACTAATAGATGAAGCAAATAATGAAGGTATTTTTGTTTTTCACGATCAATATCCATATACAGCAAATATGACTACTTTAAATGCGACAATGCCACCATGGTATTTATCAGAAGGATTTGACGCGATGACAGAAAAATTAAAGGAAAGAAAATTCAGAGAACAACTAAAATTAGAAATGCAAGATCCAAAAACAGATTATGACAATTATTACTTAAATGCAGGTGGTTGGGATGGAGTATATGTTTATTCATCTCCTAAAATGCCAGAAGCAGAAGGAAAATTCATAAGTGAATATGCAAAAGAATTAAATAAAGATCCTTGGGATTTGTTCTTTGATATTTGTGTAGAGAATCATTGTGAAACGGGTGGTGTATATTCCAGTATGTCAGAAGAAGATGTTTGTGAAATTATAAAAAACAAATATTGTATAGTAGGAAGTGACGGATTAACGAGAGCTTGGTCAGAAAAAGGACATCCAAGAGCAAGCGGAACTTTTCCACATGCAATTAACTATTTTGTAAAAGAAAAGAAAATTTTAACTCTTGAAGAAATGATAAATAAAATGACGGGAAAGTCTGCTGATTTTTTGAGAATGCTAAATAAAGGGCTAATAAAGGACAATTATGATGCTGATTTAGTTATATTCAAGTATGATGAATTAAAAGATACAGCAACTTACGCGAAATCTAATAGTATAACTGAAGGTATAAAATATGTTCTGGTGGACGGTAATATTGTATATAAAGACAAAGAATTCACTGGTTTAACACCAGGTAAATTATTAAGACATTAAATCTAAGGAGTAAAGTATGAATACATTATTAACTTTTTTTATGGTTATGATAATATTATTTATAGGATTAATAGTGTTCAAAATTAGTCCAGGGATAATGCTTTTTGTTAGCGCAATTCTTATGGGAATATTAACAAAAATGGAGATTTCAGAAATACTTAAGTTAGTAACAAGTGGTTTTGGAAATATGATGACAAGTATAGGACTTTTGATTATATATGGGGGTGTTTTTGGCTCTATGCTTGGTGATTCTGGTGGAATGGAAGAATTGGCTAAGGGATTTTTAAGAAAATTTGGAAAAAAGTTTGATATGTTAGCCTTAAATTTGACAGGTTTTATTATCTCAATACCAGTATATTTTGGTTCAGCTTATATTACCTTAAGTCCATTATTAAGTAGCTTACAAAAACTAACCAAAAAAGACACCTCAGCATATGTTGCAGCTTTATTTACGGGTCTTTTGTTAACTCATTGCATAGTAGCTCCTACACCAGGACCATTGGCAGTTGCAGGTCAACTTAATGCTAATATAGGATGGTTTATAATATATGGAATATTGGTAGCGTTACCAGCATCTTTAATTTGTGGTTGGAAATATGGAGATTTATTAAATAAAAGAAATCAAAAAAACGAGAAAATTATTGGAGGTCAAATTTCTGAAGAACTAATAAAGGCTGATAAAAACAAGCCTTCCGCAACATTGGCACTTTTATTAATTGGTCTTCCCATTATGTTAATAGTAATAAAATCTATTGTTACTTTAATTTTAGATAAGCAAAATTTGATATATAAAATATTTTTATTTTTGGGGGATAATAATATTGCTTTATTTATAGCTATGATAATTTCAGGATTAGTACTTCAAAAATATCTAGTGAACGATAGTGTTGAAAGTTTATGGAAATATATTGATATTGTGTCAGATAAAGTAGGAAATATTTTATTAGTAATTGGAACAGGCGGAAGTTTTGCAAGTGTTCTTCAAGCTAGTGGAGTAGCAGATTCGCTAGTGGATCTATTAACAAGTATGAATTTACCAATATTAATACTAGCGTTTTTACTAGCTATGATAATACGTGCAGCAGTTGGGTCTGCAACAGTAGCAATGTTGACAACAGTAGCTATAGTAGGTCAAGGTGCTGTAGCACATGGTTATTCACCAATTATTGTAGGTCTAGCAATTTGTATAGGTACTGTAGGTCTTACATTGCCAACGGATGCTGCATTTTGGTTGCCAGCAAGATATAATGATTTAACAGTTAACCAAGCTATTCAAGGCTCAACAATACCAAATACAATTGCTAGCTTTGTAGCTTTTATAATATTAATGATATTACAAAATTTTGCAACTCAATTACCAGGAATGTTTTAAGTTTCATAATTTATAGTATTATCTAAAAATTAATTAGATTATTCATTATTAGAATGAAGTAATATATGGGTGTAAAAAAACACAAAAAACTGACCACCAAAAAGTTGGACTAAAAATCAACTATGAGAGGTCAGTTTTTTTATGGAAAAAATATATTAATAATACAAATTTATAAAAAAATTTTAAATATCAAAGGTTTTCATGAAAATTTAGCCTTGTCTTTTGCAAAACTATTCATTATAATTAATACAATTTACTTTTTTACTTAAGTAAATAATTTTGAAAGAGGAGGACGAAATGAAAAAAATTTATAATTTTTCTGCAGGACCATCTACTCTACCAGTAGAAGTTCTAGAAAAAGCACAAAAGGAAATGTTAGACTATAAAAACTCAGGAATGTCAGTTATGGAGATGAGTCACCGCTCCTCCCTTTATGACGAAATTCATAATGAAGCTAAAGAGGACTTAATGGAATTAATGGGTCTTGATGAGGACTATGAACTTTTATTCTTGCAAGGTGGAGGGTCAACTCAATTTGCAATGATTCCTATGAATTTGTTAAATAAAGATGATATTGCATCTTATTTAATCACTGGTTCTTGGGCTGACAAGGCTTATAAAGAGGCTAAAAAATTTGCAAAACCTGAAATTCTAGCATCTTCTAAGGAAGATATTTATACCTATATTCCAGAAATTGATGAAAGTAAAATGAATGAAAAGTCAAAATTTTTATATCTTTGTGTTAACAACACAATTTATGGAACGAGAATTTCTCCAGAAAAAATTGGGAAGCTAAACAAGCCACTTGTTGCAGATATTTCTTCAAATATTTTGTCTGAAAAATACGACTATAATAAATTTGATTTAGTATTTGCAGGCGCTCAAAAAAATCTCGGGCCTGCAGGCGTTACAATTGTAGCTCTAAAAAAAGACTTAATTAAAGAAACTAGGGAAGAGATTCCTACAATGCTTTCTTACAAAACTCATGCCGACAAAAACTCACTTTACAATACGCCTCCATGTTTTGCAATTTATGTTACAGGACTTGTGGCTAAGTGGATAAAAAAAATGGGTGGAGTGGAAGCAATGGAAGAGATAAACAAGGAAAAGTCAAAACTTCTCTATGATTTTATAGATAATTCTTCTCTTTACAAAAATAATGTTAAACTAGAAGACCGCTCACTTATGAACATTGTATTCGTAACAGGAGATGCTGAACTAGATGCGAAATTTGTCAAGGGAGCAAAGGAAAAGGGGCTTGAGAATCTAAAGGGACATCGCACAGTTGGTGGGATGAGGGCAAGTATTTATAATGCCATGCCAATAGAGGGCGTAAAGGCTCTTATAGATTATATGAAGGATTTTGAGAGGGAGAATAGGTGATAAAATTGGGACAAATTTACAAAATTAAAACAATAAATAATATTTCTAATAAGGGACTTAAACTTTTGCCAGAAAATTTTAAATATAGTGCAGAGGAAGAAAATCCCGATGCAATATTAGTTAGAAGTGCCGACCTTCACGATGTAGAATTTCCTAAAAGTGTGAGATACATTGGTCGTGCTGGAGCTGGAACAAATAATATTCCAGTAGATAGATGTGCTGAAGAGGGAATTGTAGTTTGCAATGCTCCAGGTGCTAATGCCAATGCTGTAAAAGAACTTGCTCTGACGGGAATGCTCCTTGCATCAAGAGATATTATTGGTGCTGTTAATTGGGCAAACAATCTAGAGGGTCATGAAAATATAAAAAAAGATGTGGAAGCTGGCAAAAAGGCTTTTGCTGGGCCTGAACTAAAGGGCAAAACACTTGGAGTAATAGGACTTGGTGCAACGGGACAACTTGTTGCATCAGCTGGTGTTGAAATGGGAATGAAAGTAATTGGATACGATCCCTTTCTTTCAATTAAAAACGCACTTCATTTAGACACTAAAGTTAATTATACAGAGGACATAAAGGAAATTTTTAAAAATTCAAATTATATTTCTCTTCACATTCCTTATAGCGAAGCAACTAAAAATATAGTAAATGGAGAGCTTCTTGAAATTGCAAAGGATGGTCTAGTGTTACTTAATATTGCGAGAGGTGGACTTGTAGATATTACTGCTCTTAAAGAATATTTGGAAAATGGCAAAGTTAAAAAGTATGTATGCGACTTCCCTGACGAGGAAACAATTACACTTCCAAATACAATTAATCTGCCTCATATAGGTGCATCAACACCAGAGTCAGAAGAAAATTCTGCAAAGATGGTTGTTGAAGAATTAATAGACTATTTAGAAAATGGAAATATAAAAAATTCTGTAAACTTTCCTAATATGGATATGGGAACTTGTAACAGTGTCCACAGGATTCTCGTGCTTCATAGAAATATACCAAGCATGATTGCACAAATTACTACAATTCTTGCAGATGAAAAGGTAAATATTTCTGATTTATTAAATCGCCACAAGGGGAAATTTGCAGCGACAATGATTGATATAGATTCAGAGGTTGATGAAAATCTTAGAAAAAAACTATATGCAATTAAAGGCGTCCTTAGAGTTAGGCTAATCAAGTAGGTGCATAATGGAGATAAAAGCATTTAAAGCCATTAGACCTAAGAAAGAATTGGCAAGTGAAATTGCAGCACTTCCCTACGATGTCTATTCTGTAAAAGAGGCTAGAGAAATAATAAAGAAAAACCCAAAATCCTTTTTGCAAGTGGATCTTCCGGCGGCAACTGTAGATGATGAAGTTAAAAATTTAAATGAAATAGCCCTTTTAAATTTTAATAATTTAAAAAAGAAGGGATATTTTTATAAAGAAGATAGGGATAAACTATATATCTATTCTCTTACAATGAAGGGAAAGACTCAAGTTGGACTTGTCGCCTGTGCATCAATAGATGAATATTTAGAGGGCAAGATTAAAAAACACGAATTTACTAGAAAAGACAAGGAAGCAGATAGAGTAGATCATGTTGACAAGCTTGATGCAAATACGGGGCCAATATTTTTGACATATAAGTCTTTAGATGAAATAAATAAGATAATATATTCAGAAATTAAGGAAATACCTGAAATAGACTTTAGGACGGAAGATGGCGTAAATCACAAAATTTGGACAATAGAAGATGAAGATACAATAGAAAAATTAATCACTTTATTTAAAAATGTAGAAAATTTTTACATCGCAGACGGACACCATAGATGTGCTTCTGCCGTAAAAGTTGGACTAAAAAGGCGCGAAGAAAAGAAGAATTACACAGGTAATGAAGAATTTAACTATTTTTTATCATTAATATTTCCTTCAAGGGAAGTTGAAATTATGGACTACAATAGAGTCGTAAAGGACTTGAATAATTTCACTGAAAAGGAATTTTTAGAAAAGTTAAGGGAAAATTTTGAAGTAGAAGTAGCTAAAACTTCACCCTATAAACCAGAAGGCAAGGGTTACTTTGGAATGTATCTAAATGACAAATGGTATAAATTAAAAGTAAAAGATGAATTTGTAAAAGATGACATAATAGAAAAACTAGATGTTTCAATATTACAAAATCTAGTCCTAGATAAAATTTTAGGAATAAAAAATCCAAGGACAGATGAGAGAATAGATTTTGTTGGAGGAATAAGAGGGCTTCATGAACTTGAAAAGAGAACGAGAGAAGATATGAAAATAGCATTCTCACTATATCCAACATCACTTGAAGAACTATTTGAAGTTGCAGATGCAGGCGAAGTAATGCCGCCAAAATCAACGTGGTTTGAACCAAAACCCCTCTCAGGTCTTTTTATTCACGAACTAAAATAATATAATTATAATTTAAGCTGACCTCCAAGAGTTGAACTAAAAGTCAACTAAGGAGGTCAGTTTTTTAATGGGCTAAAAGAAAAAGGAAGACCTTCAAATATACTAGAGGGATTGGCGGCAGTTCTGCACTTGTGCGTCTTATTTTATCTTAGCATTTATATTTATTTCAAAGGAGTTTTCATCTAAAAATTCTTCTCTAAGTTCCACAGCTTCGGTGAAATAAATTTCTGCACCATCTAAAAAATATATTGGATGGATGCCGTCGGCAAATTTTAATTCTTTATTCATTCTCACATCGGCATAGGAAATTATGTTGCCAACTGCGTGGTATTTTAAGAGAAGAGTTTCGCCAAAATTTTTTATGTAGCTTGGTTTTTTGTAATCAATGGACATTTCACCTAGCGTGGAAATTATTTTTTCATCTAAATTTATATCCACACTTTTTAATTTTTTCATAAACTCTTCTGTTTTATAATTATTTACATTTATCATATAAGAGTCAAAATTAAAAATCATTTTATCACCTCGATTTTTGCATTAAGATTATTATAATTTTTCTAAGGATTCATAAATAAGTTTTGATTCATTATTGTAAAAAATTTCAAGAGAGGCATTTTGCCATTCTTCTTTATCATCAAAGTCTGTTACTATGCCAAAAAATCTCATGTAGCCGTAACCAAAGGATTCATTAATTATTTCAAAATTAAGTTTTAAAAATTCTTCAATTGAAATCTTTTTGTATTTTCCATCTTTTAAGAGATTTATCTCCACAGAATCCATTATTTCGCCTTCAATGTCATCTATTTCAATGTTTTTGTCAAAATCAGAATCAAAGGCATGGATAATATTCTCTATAACTTCTTCAAGTTCTTCCTTTGTAAAGCTTGTATCAGTTTTTTCTAGTATTAACTTGGGATTTGTCATAATATAATCTACTTGTTTTTCGGCTTTCTTTTCAAAGTAAATTCCCTCGTCAAAGGATAAAATAACTTTGTCGTCAAAAACTTCAAGATTTGTCAAATGAAAATCATGAAAGGAAAAAATTTGATTTAATAAATTTAGTTTCATATGGACCTCATTTGTGATAGGGGTGATTGTTTATTATTCTAAAGGCTCTATAAATTTGTTCCATTAAAATTACGCGCATAAGTTTGTGTGGGAAAGTCATCTTCGAGAAGCTAAGTTTGTAATCGGCTCTATTTAAAATTTCTTCAGATAAACCGAGACTTCCTCCAATTATAAAAGTTATGTTAGAATAGCCGCCTATCATTAAATTATTTATTTTGCCTGCAAATTCAACTGAGTCAATGCTTTTTCCATCTATGGCAAGGGCAATGACATAGGCGCCTTCCTTTATCTTTGATAAGATTTTTTCGCCCTCAGTATTTTTTACTCTCTCCATGTCTTTTTCAGACAAATTTTCGGGGCAAGGTTCGTCCATAATTTCAAAAATGCTTAAATCGGCATAGGATTTAAGCATTTTCTTGTACTCATTTATTGAATCTTTAAAATAATTTTCCTTGATTTTGCCAAGTGCAATTAAATTAATATTTATCATTTTAATTTTTTAACTTCTTCAAGAGCCTTTTCAAAGTTTACTTCGTGAGTTACTTCAGGAACATATTCAACATATGCGACCTTTCCATCTCTGTCAACAATTACAACACCACGAGCAAGGAGCTTAAATTCTTTAATCATGAATCCATATTTTTCGCCAAATTCTCTGTAATTGTAATCAGAAACAATGTCTGCATTTTCAATTCCCTTTACTGAACAGAATCTATCTTGTGCAAAAGGAAGGTCAACTGTTACAGTTACGATTTTTACATCGTCAGATAATTTTGTAGCTTCTTCGTTAAAAGTAGTTGCTTGAATTGCGCATACAGGTGTGTCAATAGATGGAGCAACTGAATAAACTACAATTTTGCCCTTTAAATCAGCTGAATTAAATTCAGATAAATCTCTTTTTACAGCTTTAAATTCAGGCGCCATATCTCCTACTTTAATTTCTTTACCTTCTAAATTAACTTTATTTCCACCAAATGTTATATCCATTGTAATACCTCCAAAATATTATTTTTTAATTTACACCTTATTTATATCCAATTCTATTTAATCCTAACAAGATATTGAAATAAAATAATAAATTTGGGTAAAAATTATTTCAAGAAAATTTATTATTTTAAAACAGAAGGGAGGTACTTATGAAAAAATTTTTTAAAACTTTGATTTTTATTATCGTAATAGGATTAATGGGAACTTTTTTATCATCTTTCCAAGATAAAAGGGAACTTCTTCCAGACAAAAAAATTTACAATGTCAATTGGACCATTGAAGATATGACAAATACAGATACTGGCACAAAGGTAGATAATGACATGACAATTAAATTTGATAAGAAAAATTTTATTTTAACTGATAGAAATAATGCAATAGATTATAAGGGAACTTATAAGTTAAAAAAGGCAGGCACGGGCTACGAAATTATAATGAAATTTGACGACTTAAAAGATCCTGTCATAGGTGGATATGGCACGAGGACTTATAAAGATAAGAACTCTGCACCAGATTTATTGTTTGAATATAGGGATCGCATGTATTCTTTTATTGGCGAATATGAAGATAAATAAAAAACTGTTGTGATTTTCAACAGTTTTTGATATTTCCTATGAAATTTTAAAAATTATTTTTCTTTAAAAAATTTAAGCATTATTTTCGTGGAGATGTAAAAGAGAATCAATACTGCAAAAACTCCTGCAAGTCCCCACACTGCTACTTCTAAACCCTGCATAAATATATTCATACATTCACCTCTACATAAACATTGGCACAAGAGCCAAGATCATTGAACCTGCCACTACTGAGCCAAGTTGTCCTGCTACATTTGCCGACATTGCTTGCATTAGCACAAAATTCGTCGGGTCTTCCTTTGCAGCCATCATTTGTACCACTCTACCACTCATTGGGAAGGCAGAAATTCCTGCTGCTCCAATCATTGGATTTACTTTATTCTTTAAAAATAAATTTAAGAATTTTGCAAACAAAACACCGCCTGCTGTGTCGAAAATAAAGGCAACAAGTCCCATTGCAAGTATCATCAATGTGTGAAGATTTAAAAAGGCGTCAGCAGACATTGTGCCGCCAATTGTAATTCCAAGTAAAATTGTAACTAGATTTGAAAGTTCATTTTGTGCTGAGATTGAAAGTCTTTCAAGGACTCCACACACCCGTATTAAATTTCCAAACATAAGCGCACCAATAAGTGCAACAGACATTGGCGCAATAATTCCAGCTATAACTGTAATTACAATTGGAAATAAAATTTCAACTTTTTTGGGAACGTGAACCGTAGTGTATTTCATTCTAATTTTTCTCTCTTTTTCAGTAGTTAAAAGTTTTATAACTGGTGGCTGAATTATTGGAACGAGAGACATATAAGAGTATGCAGCAACAGAAATTGGTCCAAGGTAATTTGGAGCAAAGACCTTTGCGACATATATTGATGTAGGACCATCAGCTGCTCCTATTATTCCAATTGACGCTGCTTCGGGAAGAGTGAATTTTCCTGTTGAAATTGCAAAGAGCATTGTTGCAAAAATTCCAAATTGTGCCGCTGCCCCAAAAAATAACATAAAGGGCGATGAAATAAGTGGTTTGAAATCAATCATAGCACCTACTGCTATAAAAATTAATACTGGGAAGAGTTCCGTTGCAATTCCAGCATTGTATAAAATTGTCAAGAAACCGCCCTCTCCAACTGCAGATGATAGTGGAATATTAGCAATAATTGATCCAAAACCAATGGGAAGAAGAAGTGAAGGTTCATATTCTTTTTCAATGGCAAGATAAATTAAAATTCCACCAATGACAAACATAATTAGGTGTTTAACTTCGAGATTTAAAATTCCAGATAAAAGTGTTTCCATTGTGCCTCCTAAACTTTTTAGATGACAAGTAATATAACATAAATACTAAAAATATTCAATAAATGTAGAAATTATAGAGAAAAACAATTGTAAGGCTACAAATATTTTCTTGATAAAAAATGCTTTATGTGATAAATTTTAGGCAAATAAGACCTTATTTAGTAAAAAAAGGTTATTTGTATAGCAGTAGATACCATGCTTTAATGTCTTGCTGTTTTGGCATCTTTATTATGGTTTTTCTTACTTATTAGAACTAAACTTCAATTACTTAAACATATTGTGTTAAAGTCAATACAGATATAGACAGTATAAATAATAATATTCAAAGATATTAAATAAAATTAAAGACTTAGGAGACTATTTTGAAAAAATATATAAATTTTATAATTTCATTTTTCTGTTTTCCAATTTTAAACCTAGCTTGTTTAAAAATTTTTGGATACATCAATGAAAAAATTCAAGCAACATTTGATATAAAATATATGATTGTGTTAGCTATTGTTAAAATTATAATGATTTTATTTTTGGGATTTATGCTCGCCTATTACTTTAATTTTGCAAGTAAGCTATCAAAAAGGACTAATGTAAAATTTTTATTGATTGAAATTTTAATATTCATAATTTATATGGTAATAAAAAAATATTATTCCATTGAAAATATTATGTTTATTTATGACTTTACTGTATTCTATTTTTTATTGATATTTGGTGAAAATATTTTTTTACTTTTAAATAAAAACTCATAATTTCTGTTTACATTATGATATCTAATTACATTGATGCGTCAAATAAAGATATATCAATATTTTAAACTCTGAAAATAATTTCTGTGTCTTTAAGTTCAAAGACAAAAATGGGCTATGGATATTAATCATATAATAATATTTAGGAGGTTATGAATGATATAAAACATTTTTAAATTTTTAATAATTGCATCTGTAGGTTCTGTAGTAGTTTTCAGTTTACCTTTTGGCATTTCAATGTATATAATGCTAATAATTCAACACATTATCTTTAACAAAAAGTTTGATGATATGTTGAAAAAGCTTGATAATTTAGAAAAAGAATTAAATGAAAAATCCATAAATAATAAATGAATTTGAGGTAATTATATGAAATATATAATAAAAATATTTTTATATCTGTTTTTAAACTTCATATTGGTACTTATAATTGGACAGAATTTTAGTGAAAACGATTCTGATTTAATTATTTCTATGTATATTTTTATTGTAGTTGTTTTTGTTGTTCTAAATGAAAAGTTAAATACTATTTTAGAAAAATTAGATAAGCAAGAAAAAGAATCTAAGGCTAGTGAAAATGAAAAGATTGAAAAATAATTTTAGTAAAGAAGGCTCTTCTCATAATGAAAAGAGCCTTTGCTTTGCAAAATATTTGTAATTGAATTTTATAAAATCTTTTGATTACATAAGTTTTGATACATTTCTAGCATAGGAGATTGGATCTTTTATGTCAAGACCTGCCATTAGTCTTGCACCATCGTAAAGCAATTCTGTGTAATTTTTAAATTCTTCTGAATCTTTGTCCATGTCCTTTAATTTTTTTACTGCAGGATGATTTGGATTTAATTCTAAAACTTTGTCGGCTTTAAAACCTTGGTTGTTAGGCATATGGCTTAGAGTTTTTTCCATTTCAATGGAAATTTCGCCTTTGCTTGATAGATAAGCTGCATCATCTTTTAGATTTGGATTTTCCCTTATTGATGAAACTTCGCCAGATAAGATGTCTTTCATTTTCTTTACATAATCATCAAGATTTTTTTCATCTTCTTCTTTTGTGGCATCAGTTTCTGAAATTGATTTGAATTTTTTGTCGTCATACTGATCCATCATTTTTATTACAAATTCATCAATTGGGTCTGTTAGTGCAATAACTTCAATGTCTTTATCTATAAAGTGCTTTATTTGTGGAAGTTCCTTCACGCTTTCTATGGAATTTCCGTTTGCGTAATAGATAAATTCTTGGTCAGGTGTCATGTCTTTTCTGTATTCATTAAAGGTTATATTTTCTCTCTTTGTAGTCGTGTATATAAATAAATCTTTTAGCTTGTCTTTGTCTGCTCCATAATTTTCGTAGGCACCAGATTTTAAACTTACGCCAAAGTTTTTGAAAAATTCGGCATATTTTTCTCTGTCGTTTTTAAGAATTTTTGCAAGTTCTTCTAGGATTTTCTTTTCAATGTTTTTCTTTATTAATTGAAGTTCACGAGTTTTTTGTAGCATTTCACGAGATATATTTAGTGAAATATCTTCTGAATCTACGACTCCCTTTATGAAGTTTAGATAATCAGGAAGAAGGTCTTCACATTTTTCCATTATTAGAACTCCATTGGAGTAAAGTTCAAGTCCACCCTTTCTATCTGGATTTAAGAAATCAAAAGGTCTTCTTGAAGGAATGTATAAAATTGCCTTAAAGGAAATCACGCCTTCTACGCTAATGTGTATGTGAGCTAGGGGATCTTCAAATCCAAAATGTCTTTGTCTAAAGAAATTATTATAGTCATCTTCCTTTAGTTCATTTTTATTTTTTCTCCACATTGGCACAGATGAATTTAAGATGTCATCTTCTCTATAAGATTCAAATTTTGGGTCATCTTCTGTTGAGTCAGCTGCAGGTCTTTTCTTTTCAACTTCCATTTTTATTGGATAGCTAATGTAATTTGAGTAATGGCTTACAAGTTCTCTTATTTTGTATTCATCAAGGTATTTATCATAATCTTCATCCTTAGAATTTTCTTTTAAGTGAAGAGTAATAACAGTCCCATGAGAATCCTTTTTACCACCTTCAATTGTGTAGCCCTTTGCTCCCTTTGATTTCCAAATATGAGCCTCATCTTCTTTATAGGATCTTGTCAAGACGCTAATTTCATCTGCAACCATAAAGGCAGAGTAAAAGCCTACGCCAAATTGTCCAATAATTTCGTGATCTTCATTTTTTTCATTTAATTTTTTAAAATCAAAAGAGCCTGACTTTGCAATTGTACCCAAGTTTTCTACTAGTTCATCTTCAGTCATGCCCACTCCGCCATCTTCTATTGTAATTGTTCTCTTGTCCTTATCTGGTGTAATTCTAATATAATAATCTTCGTGGTTAAATTTTACATTGTCATCATTAAGAGCGATGTAGTACATTTTATCCATTGCATCAGATGCATTTGAAATTAATTCTCTTAAAAATATTTCTTTATTTGTGTAAATGGAATTAATCATTAAGTCCATTAATCTTTCTGTTTCGGCATTGAATTTTTTATTTTTCATATAATCACCTTTCTTTATTAGCACTCAATCTATGCCTCTGCTAATAATATATATCTTTTCTAAAAATTAGTCAAATTTTAATAGTAAAGTTTTATTAAAAAATTTATTTTTTTAAAAATATTTTAATTAAAAATTTAAAATAAAATGTAGGTTTTAACTCACTAATTATAATATTTTTAGAATTTATGAAGGGAAAAGTATATTGCAATTGTTTTCAATTTTTTGCAATTGATGTATAATATAATTGGTCTTTTAGAAGGGAGGAGAAATGTACACAGAGGTAGAAACAGGCAACAGAATAAAAATTATTACAGGACACTTTGGCAGTGGAAAAACTGAATTTTCAATTAATTATGCTTTATATTTAAAAAAGTATTTTGACAATGTTGCGGCAGTTGACTTGGATATTATTAATACATACTTTAGACTAAGAGAGAAAATGGATATTTTAAGCGAAAAAGGCGTGGAATCATTTTCATCTAGTATGCGTGAAAAAAATGCCTTGGACATACCAGCAGTTGATCCAGCAATTTTAAAGCCACTTGAAAATAAAAATTACATGGCAGTATTAGATGTTGGAGGAAATCCAAAGGGCTCCCTTTCTCTTGGAAGGTATAGAGATATTTTAAAAAGAGAGGGTTATGACCACTATTTTGTAATAAATAGAAATAGACCAGAAACTAAGGACTTTAAGTCCGTGCGAGATTTTATCGGACAAGTTGAAGGTCATTCACAAACTAGGGTTACGGGGATTATAAATACTACTCATTTTTTAAAAGAGACCACAGCTGATGATATTTTGTATGGTGATGAGCTTGCAAGGGAAGTTTCAGAGAAATTAAATCTTCCCTATGTATATGCAGTTTGCCTAAGGAGTATTGAGAGTGAAGTTAGAGCTTTAAATTTAGCAGCGGAAGTTTTTCCCATTGACTTATTTTTTAGAGAAGATTGGATGTTATAGGAGGTAAATAATGGCTAAAGGTAGAGTTGAGTTTGAAAGTGACAGATGTAAGGGTTGTGGATTATGCGTAACTGTATGTCCTAAAAATGTAATTGAAATTGACATGGACACTATTAATAAAAAAGGTTATGCACCTGCAATGGCAAAAAGACCAGAAGATTGTATTGCTTGCCAAAACTGTGCAATAACTTGTCCTGATTCAATTATTACAGTTTATAAAATTTCTTAAGGGGTGTTTACATGACAAAGGTACTTATGAAGGGAAACGAAGCAGTTGGTGCAGCAGCTATTGAAGCTGGTTGCAAATATTTTTTTGGTTATCCTATTACTCCTCAATCTGAAATTCCTGAATACTTATCAAGAGAACTTCCAAAGATTGGCGGATGTTTTTTGCAAGCTGAGTCTGAAGTTGCAGCTATAAATATGCTATATGGTGCTGCAGGATCTGGAGCAAGAGTTATGACTTCATCTTCTTCTCCTGGAGTTTCACTAATGCAAGAAGGTATTTCTTATATGGCAGGGGCAGAACTTCCTTGCGTAATAGTAAATATGATGAGAGGTGGTCCAGGACTTGGTTCAATTCAACCTTCTCAAACAGATTATTTCCAATCAACTAGAGGTGGCGGAAATGGCGATTATAGAACTATTACTTTGGCACCATCTTCTGTGCAAGAACTTGTAAATTTAATTGAACTTGGTTTTGATTTAGCTGACAAGTATAGAAATCCTGTTGTTATTATGAGTGATGGTGTACTTGGACAAATGATGGAACCAGTTGAATTTGGAATGCAAGAAAAAATGGTTCTTCCTGAAAAAACTTGGGCAACAAGAGGCAAGGGTAAAAATCACGGAAAAAGAAATATTATAAATTCACTTTATCTTTCTGCTGATGAACTTGAAGAACATAATAAACACTTAATTGAAAAATATAGACAAGTTACTGAAAATGAAATTAGAGTAGAAATTGACGGCATCGAGGATGCAGATCTTGTAATCAGTGCCTATGGAACTACTGCTAGAATTGCAAAAAGTGCAATTGAACATTTAAGAAAAGAAGGCTATAAGATAGGACTTATTCGCCCAATTACTTGCTGGCCATATCCATATGAAGCTTTCAAAGGAATAAATCCAAATTGCAAAGACATTTTAGTTTGTGAAATGAATCAAGGTCAAATGACTGACGATGTTAAGATTGCAGTTGAAGGTAGACAAAAGGTTCACTTCTTTGGAAGACAAGGCGGCGTAATTCCAAATGTGGAAGAAATTAAAGAAGCTGCTCTTAAAGTTTTAGGAGGTCTCAAATAATGGAAAAAACTAATGAACAAGTTTTATATAAATATTCAGAAGGTTTGACTAGAGCTGAAACTCACTATTGTCCAGGTTGCACTCACGGTGTAATTCATAAATTAGTAGCTGAATCCTTAGTTGAACTAGGAGTTTTAGATGATGCAATTGGAGTTGCACCAGTTGGTTGTTCAGTTCTTGCATATAAATATTTTAATTGCGACATGCACGAAGCAGCTCACGGAAGAGCACCTGCTGTTGCAACTGGAATAAAAAGAGTACATCCAGATAATTTAGTATTCACATATCAAGGCGATGGCGACTTGGCATCTATTGGTACTGCAGAAATAGTTCAAGCAGCACATAGGGGAGAAAATATTTCAACAATTTTCGTAAACAACGCAATATACGGAATGACTGGTGGACAAATGGCACCTACAACTTTAGTTGGTCAAGTTACAACTACATCTCCTTATGGAAGAGATGAAGCATGGTGTGGTAAACCAATTAAAGTTTCTGAAATGCTTGCTACAATTGACGGAGCAAAATTTGTTGAAAGAGTTTCAGTAGACACTCCAGCAAATATTAGAAAGGCTAAGAAAGCAATTAAAGAATGTTTTAAATATCAACTAGAAGGCAAGGGCTTTGGAATAGTTGAAGTATTATCATCTTGTCCAACAAACTGGGGACTTCCTCCTGCAGATGCACTTGCATGGTTAAGAGAAAATATGATTCCATATTATCCACTTGGAAACTTTAGGAGGGATGAATAATGGCTACAAGAAATATTATTGCCGCAGGATTTGGCGGACAAGGTATTATGGCAATGGGTCAACTTATAACTTATTCAGGAATGCTTGAAAACAAATTCGTATCATGGCTTCCAAGTTATGGTCCAGAAATGCGTGGAGGTTCAGCAAACTGCTCAGTAGTAGTTTCAGACGAACCTGTTGGTTCTCCAGTAATTTCACAAGCGACAGATGTAGTAGTAATGAACGAACCATCTTTAGAAAAATTTGAACAATATGTTGCGCCAGGCGGAAATTTATTTATAAATTCATCCCTTGTAAAAAGAACACCAACAAGAGATGATGTAAATGTTTTTTCTATTCCAGTAAATGATTTGGCAAATGAACTTGGAAATGCAAAAGTAGCGAATATGGTAATGCTAGGTGCATTTTTACAAGTTACAAATACGGTTAAGACAGAATCAGTTATAAAAGCTTTTACAAAAGTTTATGGTGATGCAAAGAAAAAACTTCTTCCAATAAATGAAAAAGCAATTGCACTTGGACAAAATTCAATTAAAGAAGCAGGTTGCGTAGGTGGGGTATGTCAAATTCTTCCAGAAAAGACTAATTCACAAGTTAAGAGCTCTTATTCAAGACAAACTGCCGCTAATGTTGAACTTAGTGGGACAGATCTTGAAAACATTGAATACCTAAAGACGATCAAAAAATATTCAGCAGAAGATGACGAAAAAATTTTTGAAAATGAAATGACAATTGTTGATGAAGCACTTTTCATTGAAGAAGAATCTATTAAATTCTGTGACAAGGCAGCTGAAATTTTAAAGGGAGACGATGCAGGAAAAATTTTTGAATCACTTTCAAATCAATCAGAAGAACATATATCTTATTTAAAGGGACTAAAAGAATCTTTGAAGTCAAAGGACGAAACATCTTTTGTAGATAAAATGAAGGCAAAGCTTACAAATAGAGAAGATTATGATTGGGGAAAAGTCGACCAAGAAAAGGCAAGACTTGCACTTAATGTATTTGCTATTGCAAAGGATATTAAAAATTCTTCCATTGCTTTTTATAAAAAGGCGAAGGAAAATACAAATGATAAAAATGCAAATAAGTTATATGATGAACTAGAATATTGGGAAAATTTTCAATTAGAACAAGTGACAGGTCAGTACGAAATCTATAAGGAAGAATGGTGGGCCGACCAAATGTTCTCAAAAATGTAATAGTTTTTAAAGGAGCATCCGCGAGGTGCTTCTTTTTTACTTTTATGAAACTAAACATAAAATTCACAAAAAATTTAAAAGCCAATAGACTTTGCAAATACAAAAGCATTAGTTTTTTAGACTTAATATATAAAAAAGTAAAAAAATCCTTGACAAAATTTTTAGATGAGTTTATATTATTATTTAATAAACTGATAAGGAAGAGTAGTAACTTCTTATGAACATCAAAGAGAGCGACTTAATTGGTGAAAGAGTTGTATGTGATTATTAAGTGAATGGACTTCTGAGGGCGGGAAGAAATAAATTTTTTAATTTAGAGTAATGCCCGACGGGACTTAGCCGTTAAAATAAGACCAATATGTTAGTATTGATGAGAGGGTGCTTTATGCAAAATTGGGTGGTACCGCAGAAGTTTAGACTTTTGTCCCATTAGGGATGGAAGTCTTTTTTTATTTCCATCCTTCTCTCACAGTTTGAGGAAAAGGAGAAAAAAATGAAAAAAATTTTGTTAGTATTGTCATTATTGTTGTTAGTAGGTTGTGCAAAAGGCGGAAAAGATGAGAGTGCTTCAAGTGGAGAGGATGTTTTAAAAATTGGGATACTTCAGTTTGCGCAACATCCATCGCTAGATAATTGCAGAGAAGGTGTAATTGAAGGGCTAAAGGAAGAAGGATTTGTTGAAGGTAAAAATTTAAAAATTGATTATCAAAATGCGCAAGCAGACATGGGAATTTCTGCACAAATTGCAAATTCTTTTGTGTCAAATAAAGTTGACATGATAATTGCAATAGCAACACCAGCTGCTATGAGTGCTTATAATGCAACATTAAATACAGATATACCTGTTGTCTACACAGCGCTTTCCGATCCAGTAGCGGCACAAGTTGCAGATGAAAATAAAAATCCAGTGGGAAATATTACTGGTACAAGCGACATTCTTCCCGTAGAAGAGCAATTAAAGATGATTAGAGAAATTCTTCCCGATGCAAAAAATATTGGAATTCTTCACACATCAAGTGAGGCAAATTCTGATTCAATGTTAAAAATTTATAAAAATCTTGCAGGAAAGTATAATTTTAAAATTGTCGATGAAGCAATAAACACTACATCAGACATACCACTTGCCACAGATAATATTTTGTCAAAGGTTGATGCAATTACAAATCTTTTGGACAACACAGTAGTAAATTCACTTCCAACTATTCTCGACAAGGCAAATGAAAAGAAAATTCCTGTATTTGGTTCAGAAATTGAGCAAGTTAAAATGGGTTGTCTTGGTTCAGAGGGCATTGAGTACATCTCTCTTGGAAACCAAACTGGAAAGATGGCATCAAAAATTTTAAAGGGCGAAAAAAAGGCAAAGGATATGCCTTACGAAACAATTTTAGAACCAAATTTATACCTTAATTCAAAGGTTGCAGAAAATCTTGGAATAAAAATTCCAAAGGATCTTGTTGATAGAGCAGTAGAAAATTTTTCTGAAATAAATTTAGCAGAAGGTAAATAAATAAAATGGATATTTTAATGGGAGTAGTGGAACAAGGGTTAACTTATAGTTTCTTAGATTTTGGTCTTTATATAGCTTATAGCATTTTAGATTTTCCAGATTTAACTGTGGACGGCTCCTTTCCACTTGGTGCAGCCATAAGCGTTATTACAATTTTAAAGGGAATAAATCCAGCATTTGCACTTTTAATAAGTTTTATTGGAGGTGCAATTGCAGGTTCTCTTACTGGACTAATCCACATAAAATTAAAAGTAGAGGATCTTTTAGCAGGGCTTATAATGCAAACTGCACTTTGGACAATTAATTTAAAAATTGCAGGTAAAGCCAATGTTCCAATTTTTAACAATAGCACTATTTTTACTATGGGAATGGCAAATTTTATTCCCGAAAAATTATCAAAGTTCACAGTATTACTCATTATGATTCCTACAGTTATAATTATAAAAATTTTATTAGATGAATTTTTAAAGACAAAGGCAGGTTTTATTTTAAAAGCTTGCGGAGATAATGAGATTCTTGTTAGGACAATGGCAGTGGATCCAGGGACAGTAAAAATTTTAGGACTTTCCTTTTCAAATGGACTTGTGGCATTAAGTGGCGGAATAGTAGCTCAGGAGCAGAGATTTTTTGAAGTTTCCATGGGAACGGGATCAATGGTCATGGGACTTGCGGCAGTTGTCCTTGGGATAAAACTTTTAGAAAATTTAAGTTATATTAAAGATTCCACAAAAGTTTTAATTGGGTCAATTTTATACAAAGCATCCATTGCCTTGGCAATTGCAATAGGATTTTCAGCAAACTCAATGAAACTTATAACAGCAATTATTTTTCTTGTAATTTTAATCGCGGGAAGAAGAAAGAAGAGGGTTAAAAATGCTTGAACTTAAATCAATTGACAAAACTTTTAATATTGGAACAATAAATGAGAATAAATTATTTCAAGATTTTAATTTAAAAGTTGAAAAGGGAGAATTTGTATCCATAGTCGGTTCCAATGGCTCAGGAAAGTCCACACTCTTAAATATTATTTGCGGCTCCATAAGGGAAGATAGTGGAGAAATATTAATAGATGATGAAAATCTTAAAAAAATTCCTGAACACAAAAGATATAAAAAAATTGGAAGAGTATTTCAAGACCCAAAAGTTGGCACATCTCCTAATATGACAATTTTAGAAAACTTGTCAATGGCAGAAAATAAAAATAAATCATGGAATTTAACTCGTGGAATAAATAAGAAGAAAAAAGAAATTTATAGAGAAATGCTAAGTGAAATTGGACTTGGACTAGAGGACAAGTTAGATGACAAGGTTGGGCTTTTATCTGGAGGTCAAAGGCAATCCCTTGCGCTACTTATGGCGACTCTTGTGCCCATAGAGTTTTTAATCTTAGACGAGCATACAGCAGCACTTGATCCAAAGACTGCAGATGTAGTCATGCAAATCACAAATAAAATCGTGAGAGAAAAACATTTGACGGCATTAATGGTAACTCATAATTTAAAATATTCCTTAAAGTATGGAGATAGGTTAATTATGATGCACAAGGGAAATAAAATTATGGATAAATCGGGAGAGATTAAGAAAAATCTAAAATTAGAAGATATACTAGATAAGTTTTACGAAATAAGTATAGAAGTTGGAAACTCTTTATAAAGCATAAATATCTCAAAAAACCTCTCAATCACAAGAAAGAGAGGTTTATTATTTAATCGTGAAAATTAAGGCATACTTTAGCGATTATTAGATTGTGGATAGCTAACAGTTACTATTAGACCATCGTAATCATTATAGGAATTACGGGATAAAGTAGAATCAAAATCATTTTCAAGAAGCTCTCTGCATTTTGAATCTAATATTTTGTCAATTTCTTCAATAGATTTATCGCCAAAAATTTTTGATTGATCTTTTAAAGAATAACCAACAGTAACAATTTTCTTTACTTTAGGACTTTCTGCATTTTTATCTTGAGCGAAAGCTATGCAAGGCAAACTAATTAAAAGCACTAATAAAAAATAATAAAATTTTTTCATACTACCACCTCCAATAAAATTTTAAATATAATAACTCAAATAAATTTTTTAGATATAAAACAATTTTCTAAAAATTAAAATATTTTTCACATTCTAAAACATAGAACTATGAATCGACTTTTAAATTTTTCATAAATTTTTCTAATTTGTGGAATTCTTCTTCGCTATTTTTAATATCATCTAAACTTTTATTACATTGAGCAGATAAAAACACATTTGCTATTTTTTTATCGATACCAAAAAATGAACCTCTTTTATTTTCGAAATTGATATCATCAGCATTTGTCAAGATCAATAAATAAACTCCATTTACAAAATAAGGTTTTAGATTGGCATTAAAATAATCTATATTATTGTCAAAAATTATAGTAATTGTCTTATCTTTTATTTCTATTTTGTAGGAATCCTTATTCTCCCAATCCAATTGATTGATTAATTTCTCGACATTTTCCTCGTGGCTTAAGTCAGTTTTTAAAGAATATAAATTAGCTTTTGAGCAAGCCATTGTAAAAATTAAAATAAAAGTCAAGATGAGAACTTTTTTAGTCATATTATGCTCCTTTGATAAAAATTTACTAGTTTATTTGATTAAATCATAGCGCTTTCACAAGTTGTTGTCAATTATTTTTAAGTATTTCCATAAAAATACCCTCCTTACTATTTTGTTAAGTAAAGAGGGTAATCAATAAATAAGAGATATTTGTATTAAAATTTATTGAGGGATGTATTTTTTATTTTCCTTGCCCAAGATGTGTTGCGCCATAGTTGATACAACTGTGTAGACTAAAATTGAAGCTAAGTTAGCAGTTACAGAGTCGTGGTCAAACCTTGGAGAAACTTCACATATGTCAAAACTAATTGGCTTTCCAGTTGAAAAGACATGTTTTAGAAGAAGTATTACTTTTTCTGGGTCAACTCCAAGTGGTTGTGGTGCAGAAACTCCTGGTGCAAAGGAAGATGTGAAACAGTCCATACAAATTGTAATGTATAGGTGATCTTGTTCGTGGATGTATTCGTCAAGGTTGTGAATTATCTCAAAGAAATTTCCATTGATTAAATCTTTTCCTAATACATATTTTACTCCTAAATCATCAGCGGTTCTAAAAAGCGCAAGAGTGTTGGAATGTTTTTGAATTCCAATAACATAGTATGCGTAATCAGTTCCCTTTTCACGAGTGTAGTCGGCGATTTGTCTAAACATTGTTCCACTTGTTCCAGTTCCCTTTTCATAAGGTCTTAGATCAAAGTGAGCGTCAAAATTTAAAATTCCCAGTTTATTGTCTTCTTTATCGTCGAGATATGTGCTAATTCCTTTGTAATGACCAAAGGCAGTTTCGTGTCCGCCTCCTAAAACAAGTGGGAATAAATTTAATTCTAAAACTTTTTTTACAGCTTTTGCAAGTTCATCTTGGCTTGCCTCAAGAGTTGTGTTTTTACTTGTAACATTACCGCAGTCATAAATTTTAAGGTCCTTAGAAAACTGACAAGGAAGTTTTGCAAGTTCCTTTCTTATTGCAGCAGGACCTGCAGCAGCACCAAATCTGCCCTTATTTAGTTCAATACCTTGGTCTGATTCAAAACCAATTATTCCAAAACCAAGCTTGCCGTCAAAGGGAGTTAGGCTATCGTCATTTAAGTCAAGGGGCTTAACCCATTGATGCCATCTAAAGCTTTCATAATCATTTTCGTCGTCAATTCTACCTGACCAAATTTTCATTTCTTGGGGACTGTAATAATTTATCATTCTACACCTCAGTTTACTTTGTTCTTTGGAGTTTTTCCATTTTTAAAATCAATTAAATTATCCTTTGCATTTTCACCCATTTCTAGTCTTGCTTCAAAAGTAGCATTGCCAAGGTGAGGAGCAAGGATTACATTGTCTAGGTCTATTAGTTTTTCATTTACTTTAGGTTCTTCTTCATATACATCGAGAGCAGCTCCCGCTATTTTTCCTTCTATTAGGGCATCAGCAAGGGCATCCTCGTCTACAACTGGACCTCTTGAAGCATTTATTAATATAGCACTTTTTTTCATCATTTCCAGTTCATTTTTAGAAATCATATGATGTAGTTCAGGCACATAGGCAGTGTGAAGACTCAAAAAGTCAGAATTCTTAATTACATCATCATTTGATCTATATTCAATTTTGTATTCACTTTCAAAATCTTCTTTTCTAGTGCGTGAATAATAAATTACATTCATCTCAAAAGCCTTTGCTCTTTTTGCGAGATTTTTGCCAATATTTCCAAGTCCAATTATGCCAAGAGTTTTTCCTTTAAGTTGACTTCCAAGGTAAAAAGTTGGTCTCCAACCATAAAACTCTCCTCTTCTTGTAACTTTGTCGCCTGACACAATTTTTCTTGCAGCGCTAAGCATTAGTCCAAAGGCAAGTTCCGCAGTGGAAACGGCAGACGCAGGTGCCGGTGCATTTGTAACCACAATATTTTTTTCACGAGCGTAATTTATATCTATATTGTCAAAGCCAGCACCGTAGTTTGCAATAATTTTAAGGCAGTCTCCTGCGTCAATTACATCCTTATCAATTTTATCGGAAAGAGGGCATAGTAGTGCATCTTGACCCTTTATCTTCTCAATAATTTCTTCCTTTTTTAAAGGCACATTGGAGTCGTGATAAGTTATCTCGAAATTTTTATTTAGTTCGTCATAAATTTTTTCTGGAATATTACTTGTAATTAATAATTTCATTAAAATCACCTCATAATTTTATTTTAACACTAAATGATTATTGTATAAAGTAGGCTGGAAAACAATTAAAAAAAATGAATTGACAAAAAAATTCAATACTATACAATTACGTTGTCACATAAAGATTATATAGTATTAGTATTTAGTGACTTTCTTAATTGAGAAAAATTAAATCTAGAGATGAACCAGGGTTGTGATAGTATTAGGTTTGGAAGGTGGTATTTTGAAGAAGAATAAAACGCTAATATTTTTAAATTTTATATTTTTAATTTTTACTGTTATATCATTTTTTAAAAGAGGTCGGAGTATATTTTTGCTATTTACTTTTGCATTTTTTGTTCAGATTTGTTATTGTTTATACGATATTCATAAAAATAAATAAGGTTAGGTGAAAAAGTTGAAGAAATTTACTGTTGTTTTTTGGTTATAATTATGTTATTTTTAAACGCATCAAGTGTTTTTGCATATAGTGATACAGAACCTGTTAGTATGAATGGCAGATGCAGGGGCAGGTGCATTGCTAACAACAATTCCCTTTTCTCTGGCGTAAGATATGTCTATGTTGTCAAAGCCAGCACCGTAGTTTGCAATAATTTTAAGGCAGTCCCCTGCGTCAATTACATCCTTATCAATTTTATCGGAAAGAGGGCATAGTAGTGCATCTTGACCCTTTATCTTTTCAATAATTTCCTCCTTTTTTAAAGGCACATTGGAGTCGTGATAAGTTATCTCGAAATTTTTATTTAGTTCGTCATAAATTTTTTCTGGAATATTACTTGTAATTAATAATTTCATTAAAATCACCTCATAGTTTTATTTTAACACATATATTATAGAAATGATAAATAAGGAAAACGTATTGATGAAAAAAGAAAATATTTTATAATAATAATATAGTTGTTTAAAAAATTTGTTAAACTTAGTAAGTATTAAAGGATGCTACGTCTATAAGAGATTATACATAATTAGGAGTATAACTATGAAATTAAAAAATGCTATTAACATCTGTTTTTGCAACTCACTAAAAGAAGTATTAAAAGATAGCGATAAAAAATTAAAAGTTCTCTCAATTCCAATGGTTTTTGATATAGGTAATCTTCATGAATTAGAAAATTTTAAAGTGCAAAAATATTTAGGTTACTCTAATGATGATTTTGTAGAAATACAGAAAAATTTAAGAGAAGTTAATAAAATAATAAATAGTTCTAAAGTTAAAAATATTGTAGTTTGGTATTCAGAAGACTCAAATGATTACTGTGTTATGCTATATTTTTTTCACAAATTAAAGGAAAACAGCGATAAAAACATTTATTTAATTAATTGTAGCCAAAAGTTATTTTCAAAAAATTCTATTATAGAGATTAAAAAAAACTCAGAAATTAGGAAGGAGTTTATTCCTCTAATTATAAAAAAAGTAAAAAAAATAAGTTATATGGATAAGCAAAAATACATCAATGAATTTGAGCGTAATTTTGATAAGCCAGGAGCTATTAGAGTTTACTACAATAATAAAATATTAGAGGTATCCTATTTAAAATTAAGTGAATTGGTTTATAAACATTTGAAAATTGGAAAATCCATATATCTTAACAAATTTTTAATTGAAGATAGATTTTCTTTTAGTCATAATGTCATATTTTTTATAATAAAAGGTTTAATGGATAGCAAAAGAATAGAGGTGAAAAAGGATATAATTATAAAGAAAAACTAATTTTAATGTTGGAGTGTTGTAAGTAGTTTGTTTTATAATTTTATCAGGAAGTAGTTGCTTTGCTAGAGGATATTATGATTTTAATATAACTTTGAGAGTACAATGTTTCATGATGAGTTAAATTAAAGAAAGTAGATAATGATATGAGTTTACAAAAAATTTATAAAATATTAAAATATTTTTTATATTTAATTAGTTCTATAGTAATGATGCTATTTGGAAGTAGTGGATTAGGTTTTGGTTCTATAATTTATTTTATAAATCATATTGCATGGAAAATCACAGGAGATATAAGTCAAAGCATAAAGTATTTAGCTTTTTTTCAAATTGTTGAAAATATAATAAGTCTTATTGGTATAGTCTTATTTTTTTACATTAATATAAAAATAATATTACTTTTAAAAGAAAAAGACTAAAATTAGTTTTAAGAAGTTGGGAAATTATAATTTCTAACTTCTTTTTAAATTGCATAAACTTTAAAAATTTTAAAATCTAATATATAATAGATAGGCTTGTAAAAAACAAGTTAAAAAAATTAAGGAGTGATTAAGTGCAAAACAAAGAAAATAAGTTGGGAACAATGGCAATCCCAAAGCTTTTATTTCAAGTATCCTTTCCTATTGTAGTTTCTATGTTTATACAATCCATGTATAACTTAGTGGATTCTTACTACATTGGAAAGATCAACGAAGAAGCATTCACTGCCATATCTATTGCCTTTCCAATCCAAAATATAATGATAGGAATTGCAGTAGGCACTGGCGTAGGTATGAATTCCTTAATATCCAGATACTTGGGAGAAAAGAATTTTAAAAAATCAGACAGAATTGCAGAGACGGGTTTAGCTCTTGCAATAATTTATGGAATAATACTTTTAATAATTTCAAGGTTTCTGCCAAGACCTTTTTTGTCAGCACAGACGACAAACGAGAATATAATAAATTATGGAGTAGATTATCTTCAAATTGTAATGGGTCTGTCCATGGGAGTTTTTATGCAAATTTTTCTCGAAAGGCTCTTGCAGTCCACGGGAAGATCAATATTTACAATGCTCACACAACTTACTGGAGCTATATTAAATATAATCCTTGATCCTATTTTTATATTTGGATATTTTGGATTGCCTGCCATGGGAGTAAAGGGAGCAGCGATAGCGACAGTTATTGGACAAATAATCGGCGCATTATGTGGATGTTTCTTTGAACATAAATTTAACAAAGAAATTACAATAAAAAAACCTGTACTAGATTTAGGTATAGTAAAGAGGATATATGCAGTTGGAGTCCCTTCTATGATTACAATTACAATTCAGTCCTTTACAATTTATGTATTAAATAAAATGCTTTCCAATATATCAACTTCTGCAATTGCAGCACTTGGAGCGTATTTCAAAATTCAGTCTTTTGTATTTATGCCAGTCTTTGGTGTGAATAACGGATTGGTGCCAATAGTCGCCTACAATTATGGTGCAAAGAATAAAGAGAGAATTTTAAAATCAGTAAAACTCGCCTTTATAGCAGTAATGGCAATGATGGTAATTGTATCGTCAATTATAATAATTTTTCCACGAGAATTACTTTCTATTTTCTCAGCAAGTGGAAAGATGCTTGAAATTGGAATACCAATGTTAAGAATATGTGCACTATCCTATATATTTGCTGGCATATCAATCGTTGGAGTGGCAGTTTTCCAAGCCTTTGGCAACGGAATTTTAGCACTATTTGATTCTATATTAAGACAAATAGTTGTGCTTCTACCTGTGGCATATATTGCAATAAAATTTTTCACAGTCAATGAAATATGGTGGGGATATGTAATAGCAGAATTTGTTTCAGTATTATTTGTAATATATTTTATGAATACCTTTGTTAGAAAAAAATTAGAGCTTATTTAAGTCTTAAAAATGGCTTAAATGTTGAAAAAAATTTGAATTTGATGTATTATGAACTTAATTTAAAAAATCCTAGGAGGAATAGCATGGCTAAAGCAAAATTTGAAAGAAATAAACCACAC